>DJNB01000168.1:0-8994 GCA_002435545.1 Lachnoclostridium sp. UBA6475 | reverse complement strand
GTGATAACGGCTCCGTTAATTCCTAATTTTGTGGCAAGTTCCGGATCGTCCGTTGTGATCTTAATATTTCTTGATGCTCCGTAGATCTTGGATTCAAAATACAAACTGGTGGCTCCACTCAAAGCTACCTCTTTTGGATTTCCATTGGCATCTTTTCCATTGACAGGGAGAACATCGATATTCATGCTCTCACAACAGTCACGTATTTTCGCATAAGCCTCTTCCAAAGTCTCACCTTGTTCGATCTCGATGGTCTGCCCATTGATCTGGACTTTTCCATCTTTTGTAAATTTATCTTTTTCACCCATACCAAGGCTGCCGGTCGTTACATTGGTCTTTGTCGATGCCTGCGTAACCGTCAGACTATACGTTGTCAAAGCAACATCATCGGTCATCGAAATAAGACTTACGCCGGTATTGCTGGAAGATGTCTGGCGGCAGCACGTACCATCCAGAATGCTTTTTGTATTAAATTCGGTGTCCGTAGCAAGACGGTCGATCTCGCTCATCAGCGCCTCAATCTCCTGCTGGATCGCCTCTTTATCATCTAACGTCGTTACATCATTGGATGCCTGCACAGAAAGTTCGCGGCATCTTTGAAGCATACTTTCTACCTCTGCCAACGCACCTTCTGCGGTCTGTATAAAGGAGATACCATCGGATCCATTACGGGATGCACGCTCCAGTCCACGGATCTGCGCATGCATTTTCTGCGAAATAGCCATTCCGGCAGCATCATCTGCCGCCTTATTGATACGGTATCCCGAAGAAAGTCTTGTCAGACTGGTCGTCAGCCGGTCCTCCGTCCGATGTAAATTTCCTGTCGCCAAAAGGGCGGATATGTTATTATTTATTTTCATTGATCTGCTTCCTTTCTCTGTACATTTGTGACTACAATCTTCGCCACCTGGTACAGTCTGCTGTTTGCTGTTTGTTCTTTATCTCCTGCCTGAAATGAATGTCTGGCTCCTCTTGCCACATCCATGCGTTCCATCGCAAATCCATTCATCTCCAAGTCCTTTTCAATATTCTGTGTGAGTTCACTGATATCCTGCTCATTTTCACAGGTTACAAATCCACTCACTTTGTCCTCCACCACTTTAAACGTTGCCTGCAATTTTCCAAATTTTTCCGAATTCAGTGAAATCTCCACCGTTCCCTTTTCGGATTCCTTACCCTGCAGTACCGTCACATGACAGGACGTAACTCCCTGGTCTGTCACGATCGGCACAGAAAAGGTATTGGTCTGCTGCCGCATCTGACGGTAAAAGGAAATGCTTCCCGCCATCCGGATCAGATTCTGCAGCGTATCATATGTAATATCGTCTGCCTGTTTGCGGTTTTCTATCTCCTGCAAATGTTCCTGATCCAAAGTATCCATCATGCCCTCAAGTTCTTCGGGCTGATCCATGACATCGAGTACAGCCTCGCTCTCTTCTTCCGTAAACAGACTATCGCTTTCCGTCTTTTCTCTTGTCAGATAGGCTTTCATCTCGCGGATATTTTGCAGTGTCGCAGGGATGCCTGCCGCTTCGAGACATTGATGTACCATCTCGTCGCCGGATGATGCGATTTCTTTTATATTTTGTGCCAGCATCTCATAATAAGCTGCCTCTTCTGCCTGGCTTTCCGGTGTCTCACAAGCCTCTAAAACCTGCTCGCAAGTCGTGTCATCCTCCGACTGCCGTACAGCGTCCGGTGACAGCTCTCTTTTCAGCTGACGGATCACGCGGTTGCCAAAGGCCGCACCAATCTGCTCGCTGATTGTCTCACCACCGCTCGTCCGGCTCTCCAGACTTCCAAACTCATCGTCGATCTCAAATTCTTTTCCTTCTGCACGTCTGGTCCGAACGGCGGACAACAACGAGGAAAATGTCAATTCTCTTCCTTCTTTTACCAATTGTCCAATGACGGCGCCATCGCTTTTTTCCACTTTATCAATCAACCGGTAGATACCGATCATGCTCTTTCTCTCTTCCGGCGTGATCGCTCCCTGGTGATCAAGTTTCCAGAGAAATTTACGGAGCGGCGTGTCATCCTCGGTCATTTCTCCGCTGATTTCCTGAAGAGCACCCTCAATCTCATCCATTGTCATCTCCAGTGGATTTTGCTGCTTCTCGATCATCTTTGCTACTGCCGCAGGTTTCATCTGCTCCAGAACCGATGTCACTTTGGCATCGTAATCTTTCATCGAAAGCACCGCATCTTTTGTAATCTCCATCTGATTATAAGCGAGAATCCGTACCGCCCGCTGGTTTGCAGACGTCTTGTCAAGTCCGAGATCTTCCAGGATCGCATCCACATTTTGAAATGCCTTTGTCATGGAATCTCCCAGATCTTTCCGCACCTGCGTACCCACCGCTTCATAATTCTTTGAAAGTTCTTCCTGCAGGACAGTTTTTCCAATTTCTGACATATTTTGCAATGTCAGATCTGCGGCCCGCCCGATCGTTTTTCCAAGAATCGCTGCCGGTGCCTGCCATATCTGCTCTTTCGCCTGCAGTGCAGACGCCATCCGATCAACCTGCTCCTGCCCATACGAGATATTATTCTCATCAAATACATTCCGGCAGGCTTCTTTTTCCATCTGCTTTAACTCTTCCACAATCTGCGTCAGGTTGGAAATGTCAACGTGAATCCCTTTTCGTTCCATTTTTCCGGCTGCTTCCGCTGTCATTTTCAGACGGATCTCTTCCATCTGTCGTTTGGCCGTGATAAAACCGGCTTCCTCCGGATAAAATGCCCGCAGTTCATCCTCGGTCACGTTTTTGAGGGTATCCCAATTTTGTGCCGCTTCTTTATAAGAAATCTGACTGATATCGGCCTGCTGTGGAACCGTTCCTTCGCGCACGGCATCCTGGATACGCTCGTTGATGACCTCCTGCGGAGTCTCTTTTGTCTCCTGCCACGTTGTATATTTTTCTATATTCTCCGGCGTAACCGGAATATCTTTTTCGTACAAAAATTTTGCCGCTTCTTCCGCCGCCGGATCTTCCTGCAGACCATTTTCCTCTAAAATATGGTCGATCTGCGGCTTCATTTCTTCATAGGAAGCGCGCTCTGCCACAGCCGGCATTGCCGTAACACCCGCACTGTTGCCGATAGCAGCCGGTGTCAGGTCTGCTTCCTGCTCTATGTAATATTTGACAGCCGCATCACCAAGTCCCGGCATTTTTGCCGCAAGCTGCGCAGCCATCTCGATCTGTGCCTGTAATTCATCCGAAAATTCCTGTTTTTCTTTTTCCTTTTCGGTGTACCTGTCAAGCGCGTCGCTATTGGCCTTCCGCTCTGTCTTTACTTTCTCTATCGCCCGCTCCAGCGTCGAATCGACGTACTCCTCCAAAATACTTCCGTCACCCTCGATCTCTTTGGCGTCCTCGCCGTTGATGCTCTGGCTGATAAAATCCGCCGGATCAAATGTGTCCTCCGGAAGATTCTTCGTCACTTCACTCACGATTTCATTCTGAGTTGTGCCGGTATAAATCATATTGGAATCCATTTCCTTTTGTACCGCACAATCCTTTGTGTATTCAATTCCATAATTGGAAATGCTGCCGTCCCTGGCTGTATGTACCGACGCCCCGCTTCCCTTTGCATAAGGGGTGTCTTTAAAGTCAATGGAAATCTTGTTTGGGTTGATCACCATGGATTTCTCACTCACTTTCGTTTTTTTACTACTATATATTTCGTCGCTTTTCTTGATTTTCTTGAGAACTTCTTGCTTTTTTCTTTTTGGCGTGTGCCGACGGCCTCTTTCATCGGCGACTCTCGCTCTCCGCACACGTCATTTTCTTGCTTTTTCTTTTTGGCGTGTACCCGCGGCCTCTAAACTGAATAGCGACCTGGCAGCGCCACCGCCCTCGTCTCTATCAACTAAAAAGATCCCACAGCCAAAACCCATACTCCACATTTTCGCCGCCCTCCAGCAGCATATCATACTCCTCGTCCGTCAACGACTCCTTCAGCTTTTCTTTCGACTCGTCCGGTACGGTCTGGTACGTACTGTCAACGAAACAAAGCGTCGGATACAAGATGCACCACCAGTTTCTTCCGGCTGCCTCGCCGATCCGCACATTCAGCGCATTATAATTTCCCGCCGGAAATACCATATCACCGTACTGCTTTACCGGAAAAAAGCAGTTTTCCAGTGTTGCGTCGACCGGGTAATCAAAACCTTTTTTCCTTATGTACTCTTCTGCACATTTTTCCACCTCCGGGATCTGAGCCTGCACGATCTTCGCTGCCTCTTCAACCGAATCACTTTTTTTCATTTTGCGGCGGAGCATTTTTACAATTTCTTCCTTTACTTCCAGTTTTAACGTTTGATCCATCTCCAGATCGCTATTTGCCACAACGTGCAGACGGATCACTTCTTTTGCAATATCCTCCTGCATCTCCTTGGCCTCCGTCGCTTTCCCATAAAAATGCATGAGTACACACACTCCAAATACTGCTGCCCCAAATAAAATCCATCGAAATACTTTCATACTGACCTCCTGAATAACAAATATTTACTCACAAAATAGTCTTTCCCATTTTTTCCATTTTATACAAAGGAATCTTTTTGCTATTCTTTCATTTATCTGTTATAATATTTTGTAGACTTATTTATGTCAGGATGTAACTCCCATCTCTCATTCGCATTTCGAACACTTCGTGTTCTTTTTCGCCTTTGCCAAGGCAAAAAATGCTCATAAAGGGATGGAAGCCATTTTATTTACAAAGGGGGAGAAACATGGACTCAACATGGATCAACGCGCCAGCCAAGATCAATCTTGGTCTGGATGTCATCCGCCGCCGCAGCGACGGCTATCACGAAGTAAAAATGATTATGCAGAGCATACGGCTCTTTGACCGTTTGACATTAAAAAAGACAAAGACACCGGATATCAGTCTGACGACAAATCTTCATTTTCTTCCGGTGAATGAAGACAACCTTGTCTATAAAAGTGCAAGGCTTCTTATGGAAGAATTTGGAATTTCCGAGGGAGTGTCCATTCATCTGGACAAGCGGATCCCTGTCGCCGCCGGTATGGCAGGCGGGAGCACGGACGCGGCCTCCTGCATGATTGCGATGAACCGGCTCTTCGATCTCGGACTTACCGACGAAGATCTGAAAGAACGCGGGATCACTCTCGGTGCCGACATCCCTTATTGTATCCAAAAAGGGACTGCGCTTTCCGAGGGAATCGGAGAGATCCTGTCGCCGCTTCCGCCGGCACCGGCATGTCATATACTCATCGCTAAACCGGCCTTTCACGTATCAACCAAATTTGTCTACTCCAATCTCGTGCTCGATGAGGCGACTGTTCACCCGGACATCGACACCATGATTGAATGCATTCGGAAAAGAGATCTGCAGGCACTGTGTGACAACATGGCAAATATACTGGAGACCGTTACCATCCCGGCTCATCCCGACATTGCGCTCATCAAACAGACCATGATGGAAAATGGTGCTATGGGCGCTCTCATGAGCGGAAGCGGTCCGACCGTCTTTGGAATTTATAACAACCAGAAAGATGCCATGCGTGCCAAAGAAATCTGCCGGAATCTCCCCTGCCGATGCTTTGTCTATGTAACAGATCTTTACCGCTAAAGGAGAAAGGAAAAAAAGAATGAAACAATTTACAAAACTTTTGGGTGCACTCACCCTCTCGACGGCACTTGTGGCAAGTTCCCTTGCTGCCGCACCGGATAACCGGACAACCATTCAGGCAGCAGAAAATCAGGATTCCGTTCAAATAACAGACGAATCCCTGTTTCATGCCGAATACGTAAACGGTATTTATACCATTACCGGATTTGACGGTTTAAACAATGTCTCGTCCATCGTTGTACCTTACGAGATCAACGGCATTGCCGTACGCGCCATCAATGCCCCATTTTCCGGAAAAACGAACTCCCATGTCGTATATCTTCCGGACAGCATGGTAAGCATCGGCTCTGACACATTTGCAGCGTCCACCGTAGAATATGTAAAGAGTTACACCACGACGGCGGTAGATGAAATTATCAAACAGCCGGTGGCTGGCGAAATCGAATCCGGTTCCATCGAAAATCCGGTGTCAGAAACTCCGGCAAACGAAACCGCTAAACTGGATGAAATCACAGAAAATCCGGTACTTTCCGATACGCTGCCGGCTTCATTAAAAACCATTGAGGACAATGCATTCCAAAGCTCCTCGATCAAAAGCATCACCGTAGCAGGACATATGGATAAAATTGGAAACCGTGCATTTGCAAACACTCCAAATTTCCTTGACTTTACGCTTCCTGCCGGCGCTTCCATCAATAACATTGACGACTACGCCTTTTCGTGCAGCCAGCTCCATACGATCACGATCAACGGAACGGTCGGCCGGCTGGGAAATTATGCCGTAGAAAAGACAGCAAACATCACGGACTTTACCGTAAACAGCACCGGTTCCATCACAACCGTAGGCGACCACGCTTTCTATGACAGCGGCATTCACAATATTGTATTGCAGGGTTCCGTCACAAGCATCGGCTCCTATGCCTTTGCAAATTGTGGAAATATTTTACAGGTAGAAGTTTCTTCCAATACCAATTATACTTTGGGCGAATACGCTTTTAGCTGCGCACAGATCCACAATGTCTACCTCTCCGAGGGACTTACCAACATTGAAAAAGGCACCTTTGAAAAATGTGGAAATCTGGAAAAAGTGCAATTGCCTCAATCCGTAAAAAACATTGGGGACGATGCTTTCAAAAATGTGCCAAACTTAAAAGAAATCAATATTCCGCCAGATACCACCATCGCTTCTTCCGCTTTTGAAGGCGTAGGCGATTCTACCAAAAAAGCGCTTGCTGCAAGCGGAAATACCAATGCCCTCGTACTTTTAGGTATGTCTGTCGTACCGACGAGCACTCCGGCACCGGTTCCTGTCGCAGCCATAACTACTCCTGCGGCGCCTGCCTCTGTCACACCGGCACCTGCCAAAGTCAGTGTAGGAAAAGCCAAACTTACTTCCGCCAAAAAGAAGAAAGGAAAGGCCGTCCTTACATGGAAAAAAGTAAAAGGCGCTTCCGGTTACACCATTTACAAAAAGGTAGTCAAAAAGGGTACAAAGGCGAAAAAAGCCAAAAAGATCAAATTTGTGAAAGTCAAAAATGTATCCGCAAAAACGACAAAATTTTCCATTAAGTTAAAGAAAAAGGCGACAACTTCTTTCTATATAAAAGCCTTTGCAAAGACAAAGGTCAATGGAAAGGCAAAGACCGTATACGGAAAAGCCTCAAATGTTAAAAAAGTAAAAGCATAAAGCGCACAAATGCCTCCCTGAAACAACCGAATCAGGGAGGCATTTTTTACTGCCAGTCTGTATCATCTAACATTTCCAGTTTTTTCTTCAACACCCTCGTCCGTCTTCCGACAAGCATGTCCAGTTCTTTTTCAGATTGTTCCAACCGCTTTTGCAGGTTCAATAAAACTTCTTCGTAACTGTCTACCTCCGAGCGCACTTCCGTCAAAACACGCCATACGTCGCCGCTCTTTTCCTGTATCTCAAGTGTCCGGAATCCCATCTGCAAGCTGTTCAGCAGCACCCCGACACTCGCCGGCGAAGCCATCGTCACCTTGTAAAGCCGCATCAATTCCTGCGGCAGTCCGAGTTTCACCGCTGCCACATAGATCGCCTCAATCGGGAAAAATAACACGGCAAAATCTGTCGTATACGGGGGCAGAATGTACTTATCGTGAATCTCTTTTGCAAACGATTTCACACGGTTTTTAAACACGATTGCCGCATCTTCCGCCATTTCCCGGCTGCCACTCTGCAATGCCTCTTCGTATTGAAGATACGCATCCAGCGGAAATTTGGAATCAATCGGAAGATAGACCGGTTCCTCATATCTTCCCGGAAGTTTTACCGCATATTCTACACGTGTAGTCCTTCCCGGAATTACCATACATTCCGTCTCGTACTGATCCGGAGTGAGGATTTCATCTAAAATGCTTCCCAGCTGCCATTCTCCCCAGATTCCACGGGTTTTCACACCGGTAAACATCCGCTGCAATCCGGCAATTTCCCGGCGGATTTCCTCAATCTGCGGATTGCTCTCCGGCTTCCGGTTCTGGCGCTGCATCGTTATCATCAGATAGACATTGGAAATAACCAGCAGAATCACAATAATGCCAAGTAAAATTTCCATTTCTTTCCTCCTTTTTAACGTAACGCAAAGTCAAACTCCGGATTTCCGTCAAGTTCAACGATGTCCTTTTGTATATTTTTTCCGGTATCCGTAAAAACAAATTTATGAATGTTGACGCCGCCCTGCACAAAATACAATCGCACGACGATATACTGCGTCGCCATATAAACTTTCTTATCCATTGTCCGGATCGCACCGTCCGTTCCGTTGAACGTCACGACACCAACCGGCACACTCTGGCTGAAAATCGTCATTGGAATCTGCGCCAGTTCCCCGGATTCCGAGGAATACTCAATATGCAGATCATACAAATGACCGGTCGGCACTTCAATCGCAAACACGAAACTGCTGCCCTTTGAGGTATCAATTCCATCCATCGGGATCTCGCCCTTTTCGTCAAATGTATAATATACAATATCTTCCATATTAAAGTCGGACTTATCTTCCGGCTTATGGAGAATCTCTACCGTCTCTGCCTCTCCATTCATCCTTGCAAACGCAGGCAGACTCATAAGCTGACGGCAGATATTGGCTGCGCTGCGCTGTAATTCGCCCCGCGTCAGCGTGCCGGCCGCAAGTTCTTTCAAGGTATTATCGTCCGTAGCATTTTGGTCGCCCTGCGGACACACCATATAAATATCATTTTGCGCGCGTATCATGGATGCAAAGTCATTTCCAACGCCTTCTGTCCCGGACTGGTTGTTGATCTTCGCCCACCAGTCGGTCATCACGATACCGGTAAATCCCCATTCTCCGCGGAGGATCGATGTATTTAATTCGTATCTTCCGGCAGTCCAGACTCCGTTCAAACGTCCATAA
>DJNB01000043.1:6014-7498 GCA_002435545.1 Lachnoclostridium sp. UBA6475 | reverse complement strand
TGCCGGATATACGGTTTGATATCCATCTCTTTTTCGCTCTTTTTTGTCTTTTTCAAAATGACGATCTGCGGCTGCTGCATAAACGCTTCAAAGGTTTCCTGCAAAGAAAATTCTCCGACAGCACCACCCTCTGAATCTACCATATTTTTCCAGAAGCAGTTTTCTTTTTTCACCGTGATCATATAATCACAGGCATTCAGTAATGCCATGGATGTCTTGGTTTTATCCGGGAGGACTTTCATCTCCGTCACAAATAATTCATCCGTCATGCACGCATTTAAGTACTGTACGACTTCGTCCGGATCGTCCGAAGGAAGGGAGACGAATTCAATATCTATATATTCTCCGTCGCTTGTCAGACCGACGCTTAACGGAGAAGCAAAACTCATGATCTGATGCGGGTTAAATCCCTGCGTATATGCCACATCCATCTTCGCTCTTCGCAGTGCTTTCTGGAAAAAGCGCATACAATCAAGGTGGCCGATAAATTTGATCGAACCGGTTTTTGTAAAACGAAATCTTGTTTTCATGCCTGCCTCCATTCCATGCAGACACCGGAACCAAATTTGGCGGCTCCACATCCACTGCATTTTGCCCGGCAATTCGGGGTTACTTTCTCCTGTATGGAATTTTCATATTCACGGTACAGGAAATTTTTGGAAACTCCAATGTCAATAAAATCCCACGGGAAAATTTCGTCTTTATCCCGCTCGCGGTAATTATAAAAATAGCGCGAAACACCATTTTCATCCATTACCTGTTCCCATACATCTTCTCTAAAATAATCTGTCCACGCGTCGAAAATACACCCTCTGCGGTACGCATCTTCGATCACTTTGCACAGTTTGCGGTCGCCTCTGGCAAATATTCCCTCTAACTCGGAAGTGACGGCATCGTGGCACTGATAACGGATCGAACGCTGGTTTAACTGCTCTTTTACTTTTCCGAGCAGAAAGCGCCGCTTCGACTCAAATTGCTCTGCGGTATTCATCGGTGACCATTGGAACGGCGTAAATGGTTTCGGTACAAAAAAGGACGAACTTGCCACGATTTCCGGTCGTCCATGACGTTCTTCTTTGGGCAGTTCAAAATATTTGGCAGCGATTTTATCTGCCAGCACCGCGATCTGTTCGATATCGTCTTCCCGTTCGCCCGGAAGTCCAAGCATAAAGTACAGTTTCACACGGTTCCAGCCGCCCTGAAATGCCTCCCACGCGCCCGACAAGATCACTTCTTCGGTAAGTCCTTTATTGATGACATTGCGCATCCGCTGGGATCCTGCCTCCGGTGCAAATGTCAGACTGCTCTTTTTGACATCCTGCACCTTACTCATGACATCCAGCGAAAACGCATCGATTCGCAGAGACGGCAGCGAAATATTGATCTTTCGCTCATCGCACTCATCGATCAAAAAGTACACCAATTCCGATAGTTCTTTATAGTCGCTGGAACTCAGAGAACTCAGTGTAATTTCCTCATACCCG
>DJNB01000043.1:0-5984 GCA_002435545.1 Lachnoclostridium sp. UBA6475 | reverse complement strand
ATCGAGCATTGTAACCGCCATTTTTTTCCGATAATCTATGTCTCTTGGGCGGATCGGGCGGTAGATCATTCCTGCCTGGCAGAAACGGCATCCGCGGATACATCCTCTCTGAATTTCCAGGACAACGCGGTCCTGCGTCGCCTTAATATAGGGAACCAATGGTTTTTCCGGATAATACGTATGAGTCAGATCATTGACGACCTGTTTTTTTACCTTTTCCGGCGCCGTCTCGCAGTTTGGCACCATCGCATGGATCGTACCATCCTGATTATACGTAACATCATACAACGATGGCACATAAATCCCATCGACTGTCGCCGCAATCTCCAAAAATTCCCGTCTGGATTTTCCTGATTTTTTCCATTCTTTATATTTATCCAATAATTCGCGGTATGATGTCTCGCCCTCGCCGATATAAACCAGATCAAAGAAATCTGCGATCGGCTCCGGATTATACGTACAAGGCCCCCCGCAGATGACAAACGGATCTTCCATCGTGCGGTCTTTCGTATATAACGGAATCCCGGACAGATCCAGCACCTGTAAAATATTGGTATAACACATCTCATACTGTAATGTAATCCCTAAAAAGTCAAAATTTTTGATCGGCTGCTGGCTTTCGAGCGCAAACAGCGGAATTTTCTTTTCCCGCATAATTTTGTCAAGATCCGGCCACGGAGAATAAACTCTCTCGCAGTACGTATCTTCCCACTGGTTAAACATATCATACAATATCTGGATCCCCAGATGCGACATTCCGATTTCATACACATCCGGGAAACACATGCAAAACCGGACATCTACGGATGCCGGGTCTTTTTTTACCATATTGATCTCATTTCCTGTATATCTGGCAGGCTTTTCGACACTCATCAGAATTTCATCGGAAAGTGCCAAAAAACGTCTGTTTTTCAAAGCCATAATGCAATCTGCTCCTGTTCTTAAAGTTCGTCACTTTTTCATTATAACATTCTTGAAAATTCTCTACAAGAATAAATTGCTTTTTTTTGCCTGCTATGATAAAATTATGACTAGAATTATGCTTTAAGAAAGGAGCTTATTATGTGGTGTCCAAAATGTAGAAATGAATATATTAATGGAGTTACTACTTGTGTAGACTGCGGCTGCGATCTGGTCGAAGAACTTCCGGAAGAAATCGACGAAAATGAACCGGTTGCCATCGGCTCTCTTGCCAGTGAAGAAACGGCTTCCAAACTTGTCGGTTACTTAAACCGTGCCGGTCTGCTCAGCTGCGCTGTCCGTCCACAGCCGGAAAATGAAGAAGGAGAAATCCCAGCTTACGATATTATCGTCGCAGGAAAAGAACTGGTTTATATCCATCAGCTCTTTGACGGTCTGACGGAAAATGCCGACGAAGAGGAACCTCTTGATCTGGAACTTCTGCTTCCAAAATTTGAAGAAAAATATGCAGAGATCCAGGATGAGCAGGCAAATAAACTTCTCTCCGATCTTCGTACCGAAGCCAGTACCGTTTATGTCAATAAAAAAGATACGTATTCGGATTTCAAATTCAGTGGAATCAGTTTTATCGTTTTTGCTGTCCTTGGCTATCTTTTCGCACTTTTAAACGGCTTAGGCGTATTGACAATATTTAACACTTTTTCTGTCATTGTTTTGACGATTGTATTTACTGTTTTTATGATTATCGGAATTTCTTCCATACATAAAGCAAACAGCATCAAAACGCTCGTTTCCGAAGAAGAAAATGTACTGGAAGACGTCGAAAACTACATCGCGGAACATTTTACCGACGACTATTTTGCTTCTCTTCCATCGGATGAAAGCCTGAGTGCCGAGGAAAATTTCCTGATGATCACGGACCGGTTAAAAGACGAATTAACCGAAGCATTTCCTTTGTTCAGCCGCGGCTACATCGATCAGCTGGTGGATGAACGCTACGGCGAATATTTAGATTCTAAGGAAAACGAAGAACCGGAAGAAGCCAACGAAGACGAGAATGTAGAAGAATAAGTAGAAGAATAAAATCAAAGGGTTGTCCATAGCGGGCAACCCTTCTTTCTATGAAATAACTTTTTTTGTCTGCCATTTTCCCGATAAATAACGGATGACAAAGAACAGGGATCGCACGCCCCAGTCGATAAACATACCATACCACACTCCCAAAATCCCAAGATTACATACCACGGCAAGCAAATAACTGCAAAGTACGCGGAACAGCCACATGGACAAAATGCCGGTAAGCATCGTATATTTGACATCTCCCGCCGCCCGCAGCGCATTTGGCAGGGTAAAACTGAGCGGCCAGATAAAGACGGCAACGGAACTAAACCAGCGAAGCACTTCTACCGCCATATCGGTCGCCTCTTTTGACAGCGAAAATACGCCAGCCACCTGCGGTGCAAAGACAAACAACAGGGCGTTCATAATCCAGTCACCGGCATACGCAAGCACCATCAATTTCTTTGTATATTTTTTCGCCTGCTGTATTTCACCGGCTCCCAGACAGTTTCCGACAACGGTGATCAGGGCAAGTCCCATCGACATCCCCGGAATATTCGGAAATTCAATGACCG
This sequence comes from Lachnoclostridium sp. UBA6475, assembly GCA_002435545.1. Classification (GTDB taxonomy): domain Bacteria; phylum Bacillota; class Clostridia; order Lachnospirales; family Lachnospiraceae; genus Eubacterium_F. The sequence continues at coordinate 3,429 of DJNB01000043.1, read as the reverse complement.
AATAACTAACTGAATTTGCCGCGATCGCTGCGGTTCCAAATCTCGTGATCATGCTTACTACCATCAGTTTTCCCACTTGAAACATACTATTTTCGATTCCACTTGGAATTCCAATCCGCAAAATTCTCGTAATCATTTTTCGATTCGGCAGCAGTTCCCGCAATCGTTTCAGCTGCAATGGATTGTATGGTTTTGTCACCAAAATGACCATACATATTCCACACACAATACGGCTGACCAATGTAGCAAGTGCCACACCAAGCACGCCGTATCCCATCATAACAAGCACAGCATTTAGCACAATATTGATCGCATTCATGATCACACTAAGGATTATACTGACCTTACTATTTCCGACACTTCGAAAAATGGCCGCACCGGCATTATACACACCAAGGAACGGATAAGATAACGCCGTTACAAACATATAAATCCATGCACTGTGCATTACCGTCTCTTCCACTTTTCCAAAAATTGCCGGCAGCATCCGGTGTCCAAATACGGCACAGATCAATGCAGCCGCCACCGAAAACACAAGAAGCACGGTTTCCAGCTGTGCCGCCGCAAATGTCGCCTCTTCGGTATCTTTCCGTCCATTGTACTGACTACAGACGACGGCTCCTCCGGTCGCCAGCGCCGCCATCACCTGTATGATAAGCAGATTGATATTGGTCGTCAATGCCACACCCGACACAGCGGCTTCTCCTGCTTTCGACACCATCAGCGTATCGACCATTCCTACCATAACATTCAAAAACTGCTCAAACATCAGCGGCAGGATCAATGCCTTTAATTGTTTTCTACTGTAAATCAACTCCGGGTCACGACCTCTCCTTTTTGAATCAAATAGGAAAGAAAGGCATCGCACGCCTCGTCCACATCGCGGTAAGTCCGTTCAAAATCCCCGGTATACCACGGATCCGCAATACTTCTTTCCTCCCCGGCAAAGGACAAAAATTTGTAAATTTTTTTGTCTTTATCTTCGCCAAAGACGCGTTTCATATTGCGGATGTTCATGTCGTCCATCCCGATCAAATAGTCATATTCGTCATAATCTTTCTTGCGGATCTGTCTCGCCCGCTTGCCATAACAGCTGATGCCAAGCCTCGACAGAATCTGCTGTGTGCCATGATGTGGCATATTTCCAATTTCTTCCGTACTGGTCGCCGCAGATTCGATATGGAACTGCTCTCCCAGTCCTAGTTTTTGAACTTTGTCACGGAAAATAAATTCGCACATAGGGGAGCGACAGATATTGCCGTGGCAGATGAATAAAACGTTTATCATAATTTTTGTATCCTTTTATTAATCCTTTCAATACCAAAAAATTCTGTACACATCAAATGTTTTGCATTTATCTATAATATAAAATTTTTTCAATTATGTCAATCATCAAAATAAACAATATGATAAATAATCCGAGTCATCTTTGGCATAAAATATCATATCACCAAGAATTGATTCGAATGTAATCCGATCATCATGCATATTTACTTCATTTAAAACAGAAGTTTTTACATCATATATCATTAACTTTATGTTTTCTCTTGTGCCATCCGTAAAGCATTCACATACAAATTTTTCAGAATCTCCGCTTATCGCTAGTACCAAGGCAGACTGTATCGGATATTCATAAACTTTCCTGTCCTTTCCGTTTTCACAATATTGATAAATAACCGGCTTTTTGCCGTTTTGTTGTCGTGCATAATAAATTTTGTTATCTATTTCCATTACCTGCTTATAATATTTAATAGTATCTGAATTTTTTACTTCTGAAGCTATTGTTTTTTTTCCGCAAACTCGCTTTCTCTTATAAGTAGACAGATTCACTTTGTAAATCACTGTAAAACCATAACTTACATAATATAATTCATTCTTCCTGAAACAAGCACTCAATAAATCTTCTCCCAGCAACTTAATTTCTTTTGTAGCTAAGTTGTATTCATAGATATTCATTCGGGAAATGAAATATATTTTTTTATTATAATAATGTATTGAACATATCTCACAGAAATCTTCTATATCTGTAATATTTCGAGATACTTCCTCTCTTATTTCATTGCTTGATATAATTTTATCAATTTTACTTCCATCATAATTTGCCAAGAAAATATTACCTTCATATTCAATAAAAAAACCATTTTCTCCTTGACAAAGATGCAGACCTATTTCTTTTTCTTTAGACTCTTTAAACTCATATATGGTTTTTACATTTTTATTGTTTTTGTCCAGACGAACCACCTTATTCCCATTCTGAGGAAAAAAAATGTATTTTTCGTTCTGAACGACGAACACCGCACCAAAATTTGATCCATCGCCTATATTCTTAATCTCCGCCTGTTTCCAATCATACAATTTCGATATTGGAGTTTCCTCTCTTGTTTCCGTCCTTCTGTTTTTTCCTATTTCAATATTTTCTTTGTGATTTTTTTCGTCTATAACACATATCTTTCCTTCATCGTTAAGATAAGCTTTGTAGCCTCCGTTAATTCTTTTTATTAATTGGGGATTTTCTTCCTCTTCCTCCCCATATCCAAATTCTAAATTCTTCTTTACCTGAAGTACACGCAGTTCCAATACATCCTTCTTATTTCCTCCAGCAATTATGATTTCTTTTTCTCCATCGCCATTAACATCACAGGCAGCCATTTGATAAAAGAAACCTTTTTTCGCTCCTGTCCCTGTCCACTCCTCTTCTAATGATTCTCCTAAATTACTAATTAAATCAATACTTTGGTTTTCCGAAAAAACCTTCATCGAAATACCTTCACCTACATCCTCACGTTTAATTACGAAATCTAATGTTTCTCCTTCCGTTATCTCCGTCGACATTTCACATTTCTTCCTTTTACGTAAATCCTTCCCGCTTATCTCAATCGATTCCATCTCATCCGCATTAAAAAGGTACTTTCCTACGTTGACTTTCTCCTCTTGTGACACTGTCATATCGTTTTTAACTTCTGTCTTTTGTTTCGTCTTTTTACCACCACAACCTACTAACAAAACTATACAAATCAAGCTAATAAATATAATACATATATTATTTTTCACGTTGTTACCTCCATCTATATGTGCTCACTTTACATTAACTTTAGTTAGATACCACTTGATCTCATATTTTTTCATAAATTACCATTCCCTCTCTTTCAATAGATTCACGCAATTCTTCTCTGACAGGCTTTTCCAGATCAACCACATCAAATTTTAACAAGGTAGAAGTTTCTTCATCTACTGTTAAAATGAATTCGCTGCTATTGCCACCCGAAAATGCTAAATCAATATCACTTCGTTCTTTGTAATCCCCTCTTGCTATGGATCCAAACAAAATTACTTTTTCAACATGATTCAATTTAGCGATCTGAATTATTTCTTCAATTACCTGTTGTCGAATTCCTGTTCCTTTGAACATTGTCATATCATAATTCCTAG
>DJNB01000213.1:8576-10571 GCA_002435545.1 Lachnoclostridium sp. UBA6475 | reverse complement strand
TGGATGGAAAAATATCATTTAATTTAATCGAAACTGTCTCACTGATAATAAAAAGGTTATCGGTGGGGCAGTTTTCCGTAATTTAGCGACAACATATTGCAAATTTGTTGATAATTGAGTATACTGTTTAAATAAGGTATGTATAGATGTTGGTTGGAAGGAGATAAAGCAAATGCTAAAATGGGAAAATAAGACAGATACTTTTGCAGAGGAACAAAGATATTATAAAAATACATATTTGGAAATTTGCGAGGTGTACGACGAATTTTTAGAGGCGAGCATTTTTTCAGCAATGGATGGAACATTTGAAATATATGTTTCGTTCGGAAGGTTGTATGGTATTGTATATGCAGACAAGGAGGAAGCCGCATATACCTTGTTTGATAAAATAAAAAATGAGTTAGAGACGGAGTATCAAAAGAATAAAGAACCAACAGATGAATTTATTGATACCTTTGCAGAGAAATATAATTTGTGTTTGCCAAATGATATTTTTTGTGATTTTGACATCGAAGACTTGTTTTAAAACTTCAACAATTATTGAGCTGATCAAAGAACAAATAAGGAAAATGGCAATTCTATCTTGCATTTTACGTGTTTTTATGATTTAATGGGTATATAATAAAAAGTGATAATATCGGAGTTACAGCATATTATAGAAAATTATTTTATTAGGAAGCAGGAAGAGTTATGCAGGCGACAGATAAATTAACACGTGCACTAACGGAAGTGAAATATTTAAATGCGGATAATGTAAGCAGATATCGCTGCATTATGCGTATTTTTTTTGAAAATTATGAAAAATTAAAATACTGGTTATATCAGGAAGATGTGTATGAAGAGATGATTCAAGATCCGTATTTTGCAGATTACCGGATGGAACAGTGCCAGCAGGATCTTGCGATGCTGACAGAGTGGAAAAATCTCAATACAATTCAGGATACCAGAAAAGTGTCGTCGATTGAAGAATTTAAAAATAAAAAATTTCGTTATCAAATGTCTGAGTACAGTGTACAGATTGAGCGTCTTGTGCTTCGGCTGGAAAATCTTTTGGTAGAGGGAGCGTCTCTGGAGCCGTCGCTTTTGGAGAGAATCCGTCATAATCTGGAAAAATTTGGACAGATGAAAGAGGAAGAGCCGGCGGATGTTTACAGTTGGTGGAATGATCTCAACAATGATTTTATGCGTTTGAATCAAAATTATCAGGATTATATCCGGGATTTAAACAGTGTCAAAGCGGAAAAAATGATGCAGACAAAGGAGTTTCTGGTGTTTAAAGACCGCCTGATCGAGTATTTGCGCAATTTTATCAAGGGTCTGCAGAGAAATGTAGGGGCAATTGAAGAATGTCTCCTGGCAATAGACGAACAGGATAAACAAGAGGTGTATAATAAGATCATTCAATATGAATGGCAGATTCCACGAATGGATGTGGAGATTACCGTTCAGATGATTGAAGAAAATGTAAAAGGCAGGGGGCGCAGTATCTATGAATGGTTTGTGGAAGAAAATGGAAGGGAAAACGAAGCCGGTAAATTGTTTGACGCGACCAATGAGATCATACGGAGAATCACACGGTATGCGGCGCAGATCAGTGAAAAAAATGCGATTGGTGCGAATCGGAGGGAAGAATACCGCAAAGTGGCAGAATTATTTTTGCGGTGTGACACCGTAGCGGAAGCGCATAAAATGTCGGCGATGGTATTTGGGCTGTCCTGCCCGTTTCATTTAAAAACAACAAAGGTGCGGGAATCCGACAGTATGAATCAAAGTGTCTATGAAGAGAAACCGGAAGATATCCTGCTTCGGCCGCGTGTAAGAAATTACCGGGAAAAGACCAACCGGAGTGCAATCCGTTCCATGGCAGAAGAAAAGCGAAAAGCACGGGAAGAGTTGATCGCACAACAGAAAAAAGATTGGAAGAAGATAAAAGAACTGGAAAAAGATGGAAAGATAGATTTCGCGGATCTTCCTGTGATTGAACCACGGATGAGA
>DJNB01000213.1:7907-8550 GCA_002435545.1 Lachnoclostridium sp. UBA6475 | reverse complement strand
CGGATGAGAGAAATATTATTAAAGTGGCTGTCAGATGGATTGGAAGATACGGAATATGCATCACGGACAGAGGAGGGGCGGAAGTATAAGATTGAAGTGCCTCAAAAAGAGGAAAAATGTGTCTTGCATTGTGAAGACGGCAATCTTACGATGCCACGGTTTGTTATCGTATTTGAGGAGGAAACGGTATGAAGGAACTGGAGATGTTATTAAAGCAGCGCTGGATCTTAAAATCCGATCAGAAAGAGCAGTATTACCGAATCCGGGATGGCATTGGAGAGGTCCGCAAATTTGCATCCGATAAATTAGGCTGCCAGATCATTGAAAATTCACTGCTTGTAAAAATGGAGAAAGTTCCGGTAAAACCGGAAGCATTTATGGGGATTCAGGAGTTTTCTTCGAAAGAAGAATATGCGTTTTTATGTATCCTTCTTATGTTTTTGGAAGATAAGGACGCCCAGGAACAGTTTATTCTTTCACAGTTAACAGAGTATATTGTGGCGAACACTCCGGGAGAAGTAGTGGATTGGACGATGTATACGCATCGCCGCCGTCTTATAAAAGTGCTTCGCTATGCGGTAACGGAAGGGATTCTTCGTATTACGGATGGAAGCGAGGAAGCCTTCATGGATGATATGGCGGT
>DJNB01000213.1:7597-7853 GCA_002435545.1 Lachnoclostridium sp. UBA6475 | reverse complement strand
TGGCGGGCGAGGTGCTTTATGAAAATACAGGAGCCTCCCGATATTTTATGCGTAATTTTACCCATGATATCATGGCGTATACAAAGCCGGAGGATTTTGGTGAAAGCGACTGGTTTGAGATGGATGAAGACCGGGGATTTGCCCGAAGGCACAGAGTTTACCGGCAATTATTGTTTGAACCGGCAATGTATCGTGCAAACTGCTCAGAAGAAGATTTTGAATATCTCAAATATTATGGCGGGCGTCTGCGTGAAGA
>DJNB01000213.1:0-7578 GCA_002435545.1 Lachnoclostridium sp. UBA6475 | reverse complement strand
GATCTGGAAAAAAACTTTGACTGTCAGATTCATATTCATAATGGAAGTGCATTCTTTTTGAATGGGGAAGACTGCCGAATGGGAGAAACTTTTCCGGGAAATAATGTGCTGTCAGATATTTTACTGCTTTGTTTGGCGGAAATACAGCAGCATATACAAAAGGGAGTCTGGAAAAGACAGACAAATGAGATTTATGTTGTATCCGAGGTGGAATTTCAGAAAATACTAAGTGAGGTAAAGCAAAAGTATCGAAGCGGTTTTACCAAAAATTACCGGGAAATGCCGCAGGGGGAGTTTGTAAAAATCGTTGAAGAAACGATGGAACGATGGATGTTTATTCAAAAGAGACCACTCGAACATCAGGTGTTTATATTGCCGGCATGTGGCAAATTAAAGGGAAGTTATCCGCAGAATTTTACAGGAGGCAAAGAGGATGAGCAATAGATGGCAGGCCAATAAAATCGGATTAGTAAATTTTTGGTATTATGATGAACAGGAATTCCCATTTGCAAAGGGAAGGATGCTGCTGCGTGGATCCAATGGATCCGGAAAATCGGTAACGATGCAAAGTGTTGTGCCGCTCTTGCTTGATGGTAATGTAAATCCGGAAAGATTGGACCCTTTCGGTACGCGGGACCGTAAGATGAGCAATTATCTTTTAGAAGAAGAGGATGGCCGGGATGAACGAACCGGATATCTTTATCTGGAATTTCATAAAAGTGAAAACGAAAGATATCTTACCATTGGGATGGGGCTTCGCGCGAGAAGAGGAAAACCTCTTGATAAATGGTATTTTACGATCAACGATGGCCGGCGTATCGGAAAGGATTTTTTCCTATATAAAGAAACGGGAGAAAAGATCACTTTATCGAAAAAAGAACTGGAGAACCGGGTGGCAGACGGTGGTCGGGTATTTGACCGCCAGGTGGATTATATGGCTTATGTGAACCAGGAGATTTTTGGCTTTGAGACCGTAGATGAGTACAAAGAAATGATCGATCTTCTGATCCAGCTTCGTACACCAAAACTTTCCAAAGATTTTAAGCCTTCGGTCATCAATGAGATTTTGAGTGACTCTCTTCAGCCTTTGTCGGACGAAGATCTGCGCCCGATGTCAGAAGCAATTGAAAATATGGATACGATGACATTGAATTTAAAATCACGTCAGACGGCATATCAGGCAGCAGAAAAGATACAACAGGTTTTTCAAAAATACAATGCTTTGGTATTGTATGAAAAGGCAAATGCATATCAGTCACAGAGCAAAGAGTATGATAAAGTCCAGAGAGAAAAAGAAAATCAGACGAAAGTATTAGAAGAGTGCCGCACAGCCGCGGAGAGCCTGAAAAAAGAGTTGGATGATCTGGAGTCAGAACGTATTTCCAGAGAAAAAGAGAAGGAAACATTGAATCAGAGCGATGCATGGAATCTGAAAAAGCGTGAAGCGGAATTAAGTGAAGAAATACGCCAAAGCAAGACTACACTTGTAGAAAAAGAAGGGTTTCTGGCATCGAAGAAAGAACAGCAGTTAGATATTGAAACACGCAGGGAGGAGCAGGAGACAAGTCGGTATGAGGAGGAAAAAGAGATTCATGAATTGTTGGAAGAAATGGAGTCAGAGGCAGGCGATATGGCTTTTGAAGAGCATACTTTTTTCCGGCAGGAATTTCTGCAAAAACTAGATCAGGATATTTCTTATGATACACATAAAAAACAATTTCAGGATACTCACGAAAAGATTGACCGGACGCTGGAAATTTTAAAAGAAACCAGATACCTGGAGCGGCAGATTGATGAAATGATGCAGCAGCGTGAACAGGTTGGAAAAAAACTGGATCAGGAAGAACGACATTTGACAGATCAGGAAACGGCGTTTGTACAAGCCCGGAGTGATTGGAAGGAGCAGGTATATCACTGGAATCTGAACAATCAGGAGCTGGTGCTGGGGACTTCACAGATGGAGACATTTTCCCGTTTTATTGATTCCTATGGTATGAGTTCTGATTTTACGCAGATACGGGGACTGGTCAATGAGAACAAAATGCAGATTCAGTGGGAATTGGATTCGTTGTGGCATGAAAACGAAAAAGAACTCTTGGAAAGAGAAAAAGAGCGGCAGGAAACGGTGGAAGAACTGGAGGCATGGAAGAATCAAAAGGAGCCGGAGCCGCCACGAAGTGAGGCGGTGCTTAAAAACAGAAAACGTCTGGATGAGTTAGGAATTCCGTATCATGAATTTTACAAAGTGATTGAGTTTGGAAATGCAATGGATGAGACCGCGTGCAATCATCTGGAAGAGGCACTGCTCAATATGGGGATTTTAGATGCGCTGGTGGTAGAAGAACAGTATCGTGAGCAGGTACTTACCCAGACAGCCGGATGTGAAGAACGTTATCTGTTTGTGCAGCCGTATCAGCCGGAACGAAGTCTGCTTGATGTATTGGAGTTAAACGATGAAGTCAATAACATTTTTTCCAATCAGCGTCTTACCGGAATACTTTCTAATATTGCTTATGAAGACAGTGGAGTTGTATCGATCCGGAAGGATGGCAGTTATCAACTGGGCATCATCAATGGTACGATAACAGGCGAGTACGAAGCTGGTCTGCTCGGTGTCCGCGCGAGAGAAAGAAACCGTCTTGCTAAGATTGTGGATTGTGAGAAACGGATTGAGGAGCTTTCCGGAGAAATTTCAAAATTGCAGGAGAAAAATGAGCAGTTAGAGTCCAGAAAAATAGTGTTACAGCAGGAATACAATAATTTGCCGGATGATAAAGAATCGCGCCAAGAATGTCAGAAAATGGAAAGCGTCATCCGCGAAATTGAGCGGATTGAACAAGAAAAAAGACAGCTGGAAGAAAAAATATCGATACTTCGGGAAAATTTGCGTGAGAAAAAAGAAGGAGCCTATGAAATTGCAAAGAAACTGTATCTGGATTGTACGTATCCGGTCTTTGAGCAGGCAGCTTCTGCTGCAGATGAATATGACCGTCAGTTGCTGCAGTTGTCTTCAGCGCATGAAATGTATCTGCGGAGCAGCCAGACAATACGCACGTTAGAAGATCAACTGGAAAATCTGGAGGCAGATATGGAGCAGATCCGGTATGATATTTCCGTTGCGGAACGTGCACTTGGAAAGTATCAGAAGGAATGGGAGTCTGTCTGTGAACAGTTGAAACTGACAGATTATGAACAGATTAAAGACCGACTGGATGCCTGTGTAATATGGCTGGAAAACTATCCGAGGAAATCGCAGGAATGTGTACGAAAAGCGACAGAAAATGAGGGGCACATTGCCCGCTTGCTGGAGCAGATTGAAAATTTGCAGGAGAAGATCGTAAGATATGGAGAAAGAAAGGAAATTCTGAAAAAGGTATATCTTGCAGAAAAAAGCTTAGAGTATGTCACTTTCGATGAAGAAGAGATTTCGGCAGAACAGGTATGTAAAATATTAGAAATACAAGTGGGCGCAGCAAGCCGGAATGAAGTGAATCAAAAATTGAATCAGGTATATTATGAAAACCGGGGAGCATTGAATGAATATCAATTGATCTTGACAAAATTGTTTGAAGAAACCGATAGAGAGTCTGCGCAGGGAGAGATGAATGCACAGAGAATTGATATTCAGGCGAGATATCAGGGAACCCAGATCCCGTTTGTTCAATTGCCGCAATATCTGAAAGAAGACATTGCAGAATTGGAAGATCTGATCAAAGCCGGAGACCGCGAACTTTTTGAGGATATTCTGGCGAATACCGTGAGCCGTAAGATCCGTGGAAAGATCAATGCTTCCAATGCCTGGGTTGACAAGATGAATCATCTGATGAGCGGAATGAATACATCAAGTGGCTTGAAACTGAGTCTCCGCTGGAGAAGCAAAACAGCAGAAAACGAAGATCAGCTGGATACCAGGGATCTGGTTCAATTACTTAAAAAGGACTATCGTTTGATGAGTGAGGAAGAAGCTTCCCGGTTATCCACACATTTTCGGTCGAAAGTAGAAGAAGCAAGGCGCAGTTCCAAGGATCAGAATGGTGAAGTGTCCTTTTATCAGGTGATGAAAGAGACGCTGGATTATCGAAAGTGGTTTGAATTTCAGTTGTTTTCACAGAAAACAGGAGAACGTATCAAAGAATTAACCAATAATGTTTTTGGTACATTCAGCGGTGGTGAGAAAGCGATGTCCATGTATGTTCCATTGTTTTCGGCAGTTGTTGCAAAGTATCAGGGGGGAAGAGAGGATGCTCCGCGTCTGATCTCTCTGGATGAGGCATTTGCCGGAGTAGACAATCGAAATATCCGGGATATGTTCCGGCTGATGACCGAATTTGAATTTGATTTTATCATCAATTCCCAAGTGCTTTGGGGGGATTGCGATACGTTAGATGCATTGGCAATTTATCAGCTGCAGCGTCCACAGAATGCAAAATTTGTCACAATCATGCCATATCTTTGGAATGGACATGCCAAAGAGTTTTTGGAAAATGAACAAATGGTAGAGCAGAGGAGCGAGGAGATTGAATCATTATGAGAAAGAGTGTCTGACCTATTTTCAATCGGATAAAATATGGGATCGGATATTAAAAGCATTCCGAAAAAAATACAGTTCTTATGCGAACTTCGCCGGAACTATAAAAATAACGGGACTTTCCGCAAAAGATATTGAAACTCTGGAGGGCTTTTTTGGCAAAAATTATCATGGCAAAAAGAGTGTATCAATATCAGCATCAACCTTTGTCAAAGCCTTATCAACAAGCCGGTTTCGTGACATTACCGCAGAACATTTGATGGAGATGTATTTTGGCAGTCCAATGAAAGGAAAAAAGGAGCAAGAAGAGGAAAGACGGGAACAATGCGAAAAGATATGGCATAGTTTTGCAAAAAAGCAGGAGAATACACCAGCGGAAGAATTTTTGCCTGCGATAAAGGAAGAAGTGAAACCGACCAGAAAAGAGCCATTAGAGAAATGGGAGACACAGTTAGAACTGGCAGCAGATATGATCAATGCGCTTCCATTTTTGCGTGACAGGATCGAACATCTTGCCATATTTGCATCACGTGTGACCGGTAATCCACATGCGTTTGATGCGGGCACGGTATCCGGAAGCCTGTTATACCGGCTGATAAATCGTATCAATAAAGAACGGCAGATTATTTTGCCGGGAAATAAGGTGTTTCCTTCTTTGCAGAGGCATAGGAACTATCTTTCTGTTGGACTGATGTTGGATCAGGTGTCCAATTATATGATGTTTTATGGCATTTCTGCGAGAAAAAAAGAAGGGACAGTTCATGCGGGGATAGAAGGCTTTTGGCAGGAAAGAGATATGGTACAGATTCCACTTGCGGTTCTTGCCCAATGTGAGAAAATAGAATGTCCAAACCATTGTATCCGGATTGTCGAAAATCCTTCGATCTTTGCACTGTTATGCGCCAAGGCAACTGGGGAAGAAGCTTATATGTGCATGAATGGTCAGCCGAGATTTTCAGCGCTTCTCAGCTTGGATCTTTTAGCAAAATCGGATACGAAGATATACTATGCCGGGGACTTGGATCCGGAGGGGTTGTTGATCGCTCAAAAATTAAAAAGGTATTATCCGGGAACTTTTGAGTACTGGCATATGACCGAAGCAGATTACCGGAAAAGCCGTTCCGGGGAAGTGATCAGTGAGAAACGGTTAAAAATATTAGACCGTATTACGGATTCCGGATTACGGGAAGCTGCGGATGCAGTTGCCACATATAAAACAGCCGGATATCAGGAAAAAATATTCGAATAATATAGGCATTAGGTGAAAAATATACTGCGTGCCGGAAAAGGAGATAAAGAGAGTATGAGAAACCAGTTTTTTTACAACAATAATCAGACACAGGCGAAAAAAATCAGGAAAAATCTGAAACAAAAATGGACGAAGGCAGTATGTATCGGTACACTTTCTGCTACGATGCTGACGGGAGTGCCGGTCATACCGCCGATAAGCGCCTATACACAGGAAGTATGTGCCGCAGTGTCAGAAAACACGAAAACATTTGATTTGTCCGATTCATCATTGGTGACGACAAAGACCATTACCGAGTTTTACGGAAATAAAACAGAGGCGTCATACATCGACATTGCAATTACGGAAGATGGGACGTATACGATCACGGGAAGCAATAAAACGGTGAATGGCGATGTGCATATTTCGGTGGAAAAAGGGGTAAAGGCCAATATTGTCTTAGACAATGTGGAAGTTGAAAACACGGGTCTATATCAAATGGATATGGCAGGAGGCGTCGGATCGGATTCCAGAGAGACGTTATTCCCATTTATGGACATCGAAGGAAACGTAAACCTATATCTGAAAGGAAACAATACAATCACGATGCCGCAGACAATGCCGGATGGAACGGCAAAAAATGTGGGGACGGTATTTCAACTCTACGGACAGCTGACGGTAAGACAAGCCGAGGGAGAATCTGCGGCCTCTTTGACTGCGGACAATGCCAACTGCCTCATCAATGCGGGCTGTTACGGAAAGTATGAGTATTCCAACGGCACTTTTTTGATGGAAAGTGGAGAGTTGACGGCATCCGGCGCTTCGATTTATGGCGTAGACCGCTTTTTTATGACCGAAGGAACGATTACGTGTGATGCTGTCTCGACGGAGACCAAAAGCCAGTATTGTTTTATGGGTGGCGAGATCAATGCCGTTTTTAAGATACCAAATGTAAGGGTCGGGGAAGTGAAAGGAACAAGCGGACTCAATTCAGGAAAAGTGTTTGACGACTGTGGTTATGAGATGGCAAAAATGTCAGCTGATGGGCTTACTGCGGAAACAAAAGTATCTTCAATCAACGGATGCCCGGTATATTTTACGGAGACGGCAGAAGATGGTTCATTGAAGGCATATTTTCGCAGGGGCAGCAATGTGATTGAAATTGAGAATACGTTTTATCTTTATGAATATGATTGGAGCAGCGGGATGCTGTATTCGGTTCAAAATCAAGACCTATGCGATGTACAGTTTGTGACCGGAGAGGGAGAAAATGAAACGACATACCGCAATATCAAAGTAAAAAAAGGTGCTGCCGTGGGAAAATTGTTTAATGATGTCCATTATACTTATACATATAAGACAGATCAAGGGGAAGATTTTTCGGAAAGTACGGTGGTTGATAAAGATCTTAAGGTCGTTATGACATCCTCGGCACGAACCTACAATGTAAAGATTGACGGAGTGAGTCAGAGTATGGCGTACGGTACTCCGCTTCCGGAAGGAAAAATATATTATTCCGCCAGAAACCAGTGCTGCTATTACGGGGGAAGTCCTGTGGCAGAAGATATGGATCTGACAAGTCTGGAATTGATCACAGACAGCGAGGGTGTTGAGTATGCAGAGATTTCAAGCAAAGAGGATCTGGAGACGTTTTATAACATCATAAAATCCGATGACCGTGTCAATGGCTGGCTCACACAGGATATAGATGTGGAAAATGGTCAGTTTTCCAATAATTTACAGACTTATCGGGGGATTTTTGAGGGAAATGGACATACGATTTCCAATATGAGCAATAAAATGAGTGCAGGTGGTTTTTGTC
>DJNB01000151.1:7549-9593 GCA_002435545.1 Lachnoclostridium sp. UBA6475 | reverse complement strand
GCGCCAGGTATTACACCGGCAGCTCCTCAAAACCAAGGATAGTTATTACATAATTAGTTTGCAGGTGTCTCTACAGATGGTGATTCCACATCTGCGTCATCGTCTGCCTTTGGAATGAATTTGATGGAGTAAATGTCATATACACCTTCATCCCATCCAAGAGAAGCACCGTCATCATCGTATCCCTTCTGATCCAGACTGAATACAAAGTAAGTAGCTTTCTTGTTGCTGCTCTTAGCATTTTTAGTAATATCTTTCATGGTAGCAGTTATTGTCTCAATTCCTCTTGGTCCAACTGCAGTACCATCCGGAAGGATACCGCTTGCATTTGCTGCTTTCTCTACAGCCGCGCGGTCAAGCTCCGGATACTTAGCCATAAAGTCGTCTACGGAGATATCTCCTTTTGGACGATATGGGTAAGATCCCTTAAAGAATGGGTAGTATTCAATACAATTTACTTTTTCCCACCAGTTTTCCATATCTTTTACAAACGTATTGTCTGTCATACGGAATGTCAACTGTCCGGTAGTATTTCCAACAAATTCCAGGCTGCCATATGCAGAAAGATCAACTTCCTGTGGCAGTTTAAAGAATGCAAATGTCTGGTTCTTAGCAAAGTGAAGTCTGAAGAACTCTTTTCCGTCTGCATCTGTCATCTTCGTTACCGTGATACCTTCACCAGACATTCCTGCATCAAACATATCTGCAGTAAGTACAAGTGGTTCTTTTGGTGTCTCTACACGGTATACTGTGATTGTAATGCTCTTTGTAAGAGCAGGATTGAATGTTGAAGTTGCTGTAACAACAACGGAAACTTCTTTCACATCTTTGCTGATGCCTTTGAAGAAATCATCATCAACAGTAACATTTCCATTTGCATCAACTTTTACTTTGTCATTGTTTGTAGTCCATGTAAGACCTTTCTGTGTTGTATCTTCCGGTGTGTATTTTGCTTCAACAACCAGTTTGTTGCCAGGTGCTACACGAGGATTGTCTCCGGCAGAAAGTTCGAATCCTGTAACAGGAACGTCTTCTTCAATCAATACAATATTGTCAAGATACAAAGTAGCAAATACATTGTTCACTTTGAATTTGCTTCCGCCTTCATAAGTTGAACCTAAAACGAAATCAAATTTGCTCTGATTTACAAGAGTACTGTCTGCTTCGTTGATTCTGTTCTTATCAAAAGTAAGGGATCTGTTTGCAAATCCAACTTTCATATTAGCATCGATCTCAGAGTCTTTGTAACCTGCTGTACAAGAGTCTTTTGCAAAATGTGTCGCTGCATTTGCCTGCTCCCAGGTGCTGTAAGCAAATGGGAAGTACTTATTGGACTCTTTGGATGATTGACCATTATAAAGAGTAATACCACTTTCTTTGTCGCTTCCCTCTGCCATGGATACATTTACACCAAAGCGAAGTGCTTTGTACTCGTTGGCTGCGCCTGCAGCTACTGCATTACCATCTTTATCAACGTGTGCACTAGCAGATGAATTTCCATTCGCTGCAAAGAAATCCGTGTGTTTGATCGCATCTGCCTGATCAAAGTAGCAGTATGCTTTCTTATACTGTACGGAAGATGGGTCATTACTTACGACACGGGAATCAAATCCGATTCCTGTATAACTTCCCAATGTCTTGCCTGCTGTACTCTTTCCTTCCGAATCTTTTAATTTAGAAAGATCTGCCTGGAAAGCAGGTGCAAAGTCAAATGACTGGTCTGCGCCATCGTATGTTACTTTCAAACATTTATTGGTAGGATCTTCCGGATCCTGTACGACAGTCATCGTACCGGAATTAGCAAATCCACCGGCTGTGTATCTTTCCCATTTGGTTCCAACTTCATAACTTTCAAAGTCTTCTACCAAAGTTTTCTTTCTTGTATCCGGCTCTGCTGTAGGAGCTGGTGTCTTATCACTCTTAAACTTGGTAACGGTTACTTTTACAACGGCTTTCTTTCCGCTTCCGTCTGTAGCCTGTGCGATGACATTGGCTTTTCCGACCTTACGAGCGATAACCGTAGCTTTCGTACCATTTCCAACAA
>DJNB01000151.1:0-7391 GCA_002435545.1 Lachnoclostridium sp. UBA6475 | reverse complement strand
AGTATATTTAGGATATACTTTCTGCTTCTGTCCGTTCTTTTCAACAATTGTATAATTGGCACTTGTCCATGTGGAAGTTGCTTTCTTGGAGATGGCAACTTTTTTTACAGGAGTACCAATCTTGAAAAATCTTGTTGCATTCGCAAAAATATGTTATACTTTATAAAGCCAGTATGAATTAAACATAGAAAGAAGAAAAAGATGAAAAAAGCGTTGATTGTAACCAGAGTGAGTGGATTTGTGCCACAATTTGAACTGGATCATGTAAAAATTTTACAAAATTTAGGATATGAGGTTCATTACGCAGCCAATATGAATGTTGTTGTGTATGGAAAGGACAACAGCCGGTTAGAAGGAACCGGTTTGATCTGCCATCATATTGATTTTTGCAGGTCTCCGTTTTCTACTCGTGTAGTAGAGTCTTATCGTGCGCTAAAAGAATTGCTTTGCCGGGAAGAGTTTGATCTTATCCATTGCCATATGCCGATGTCGGGAGTGGTGGCGAGGCTTGCCGCACAGGCTGTCTACAGAAAAAATAAAAAACGTGTGCCGGTGCTTTATACAGCACATGGATTTCATTTTTATAAGGGAGCACCGTTTAAAAACTGGATCTATTATCTGCCGGAGAGGGTTCTTTCCCGCTATACGGACCGCCTGATTACGATGAACGAAGAGGATTATGTGAGAGCGGGCCGTTTTCCGGTGCGCGGAAAAGTGGAAAAGATATCGGGCGTAGGGATATCACTTCAAAACATGGATTCCGGGGATACGCAGGAAACGAAAGAAATCAGAAAAGAAATTCGTTCCCGATGGCATGTGGGGGAGGATGAATTTCTTCTTGTCAGTGTAGGAGAACTGACGAAGAATAAAAACCATTTGGAGATGCTCCGTGTGCTGGCAAAATACAATGTTCCGAAGTTGAAATATATGATATGTGGCGCGGGAGCCATGGAAGAGGAATTGAAAAGTTATATCAAGGAACATCAGCTTGCTGACAGAGTTATTATGACTGGTTACTGTGATGAGGTTGAGAATGTATTAAAGTCAGCGGACTGCTTTATTTTTCCGTCTCAAAGAGAGGGATTGTCCGTTGCGGTTATGGAGGCCATGCGGGCGGGATTACCGGTAATTGCCAGGAAGATCCGGGGAAATACAGACCTGATCCAAGAGGAAAAGGGCGGTTTTTTGCTGGAACAGCCGAAGGAAGAAGAATACGACCGGGTGATCCGCAAATTGATGACATCGCCGGAACTTTGTGATACGATGGGAAAGTGGAATCAAAAGCAGGTGAGAAAGTTTTCTGTTGAAGAAGTAAATGCTCAGATGGAGCGTATTTATAAAGAAGTAGATGAGGAATTTAAGTGATGAAAGTACAGATATTAATGTCAACCTATAATGGACAGAAACATATGAGAGAGCAACTGGATTCAATACTTGCACAGACGTTGTGGAAAAAGCCCGGATATGAATGGCAAGTCGTCGTACGCGATGATGGTTCTAAGGATGATACTTGTAAAATATTGGAAGAATATGAAGATGCCTGTGAAAATGTCAAGGTTTACCGGGAAAAGAACGTAGGCGTGATCGCGAGTTTTTTTGAACTGATACAGAAAGTGGGAAAAGACGTTGATTATATTGCGCTGTCAGATCAAGATGATGTCTGGATGCCGGACAAAGTGGAATGTGCAGTAGAGCGCCTGAATAAGGGAAATGCCGGACAGCCGCTGTTGTATTGCAGTAAACCGATGCTTACGGATGAAAATCTGAACCCCATTCCGTCTATTATGTATGGAGATCATGTCCGTCCGTCGTTTGGCAATGCGATGATTGAAAATGTATGCGCGGGATGTACCGCGGTGCTTAACCGCAGACTCATCGAACTGGTGCAGGTGGGAATACCCGGTTTTACGGTTATGCATGACTGGTGGATCTATTTGCTGGCGAGCTGTTATGGACAAGTTTATTTTGACCCGGTGCCGCATATGTATTACCGGCAGCATGGAGACAATACGGTAGGTGTCCAGAAAAATTACTGGAATGAATTTAAAATGCGTGCGAAAAGATTTCGTGCAAACCGCTACAACATTCATAAACAACTGGCTTCGTTTGAAAAGAGCTGCGAAACGATAGCAAAGGAAATGTCACTGGATATATCCGCAGATAAGAAAGAACTGATAGAACAGATGTTAATGGCAAAGGATCATTTTGGTATGCGCATAAAACTGGTTAAAAATCCGGCCATATACCGTCAGCGAAAGGGAGATGATTTTATATTTTCGATGATTCTTCTGACAGGAACGATGTAGCAGGAAACATAAGGAGGGAAATACGTTGGTTGCAAAGATTCAAAATTGGCTGCAAAAGTATGGAGTTTCGTATACAGTAAAAAAGGTAATAGGGAAAGGGGTTACACGTTTTTTATCAGGCCCATTAAAAGTGAATCGGCGGCTGACGGCAAGAGAGAGAAAACGACAGGAAAATGAAAAATTTACCCCTCAATATACCATAAGTGTTGTGGTTCCGTTATTTAACACACCGGAGGTGTATTTGAAACAGATGATCGACTCCGTTCAAGACCAGACTTATGCAGACTGGCAGCTGTGTCTTGCGGATGGCAGTGATGCAGAACATGGGGAGGTCGAAAGCATTTGCAGAAAGTATGCGCAGGAGGATTCGAGGATCTGCTATAAAAAACTGGAAGATAACCGAGGGATCTCTGAAAATACGAATGCCTGTCTGGAGATGGCAGAAGGAGAGTATATTGCTCTTTTTGACCACGACGACTTGCTGCATCCGTCTACGCTGTATGAAGTGATGCGGTGTATAGCCGCTTCCGGCGCAGATGTGGTCTATACGGATGAGGCCACTTTTCTGGGAAAAGAAACCCGGCTTTTGAGCATTCACCGAAAACCGGATTTTTACATGGAAAATCTGTGTGTCGATAACTATATCTGCCATCTGACGGTCTTTAAAAAGACGTTGTTAGAGATTACGGGAGGATTTCGAAAAGAATATGATGGAAGCCAGGATCATGATATGATCTTCCGTTTGTGCGAAGTGGCGGAAAAAGTATGTCATATTCCGAAAGTGCTGTATTTTTGGAGAGCGCACGAAAATTCGGTTGCTTTACATATGGATGCCAAGGCGTATGTGGCAGACGCAGGACTTAGGGCAGTAAGATCGCATCTGGAACGTGTCGGTCAAAAAGCGGTGGTAGAGGTGCTGCCGGCAGAGATGCTGATGTATCAGGTGACGTATGAACATCCCTGGGATGTGGAGAAAGATATCACAATTTTATATGAAGAAAATGCTGCGAAAGAAATAAGCAAAGTAACAACGCCATTTATCTTACTGCTTCGATCCGGTATGAAGACACCAGAAAAAGATGATTTACAATTATTGTTAATGCATATGGCAAAAAAAGAAGTCGTGGCGGCAGCTCCCATGATCGTGGATGAAAGAGGAAAGATTATTGCGGCGGGGGTAAAATGGGATGAAAAGAAAAAAGATTACGTTCCTAAATATAAAGGACACAGCGCTTCTGAACCGGGAGAGATGAATGAACTTCTGGCTGCTGCAGGGACGCCGGCAATTGTAACCGGATGTATGCTGGTAAGGACACCGCTGGCAGACGAGAACTCTTTGAAAAAAATTCGCAAAGGGCAGAGCGAGGGTCTGCTGATCAACGAGCCTCGTGCCAGGGTACGTTTTTCTTCTTGCAAATAGGCGAATACAATGCTATAATCAAATAGTTAGGGGTATGGTAAAAATATAGAAAAAATTGGGAAGGAAGAGAGGGACTAATGAAAACAATCAAAGAATTATATCAGTATCGGCAGATGATTTTTTCACTTGTCCGCAAAGATTTGAGAGGAAGATACAAAGGCTCTGTTCTTGGATTTATGTGGACGTTTATTAATCCATTGCTGCAATTGTGTATCTATACGGTTGTCTTTTCCACGATTATGCGGGCTGGAATTGATAAGTTCTATGTTTTCTTGTTTGTTGCTTTAGTACCATGGTTATTTTTTAGTGCGTGTCTTTCAAACGGCTCAACGGTGATTTTAGCGAACCAGGATCTGGTGAAAAAGATTTATTTCCCGCGCATTGTACTGCCAATTGCTTATGTAACCAGTTGTTTTGTAAATATGCTGTTTAGTTTTGTTGTCGTATTTGGTATGCTTTTGGTAACAAGATTTGGAATTAATTTACAGGCGGTTCTTTATCTGCCTGTTATCATGCTGATCGAATATATCCTTGCGCTGGGGATCGCCCTGATCTCTTCTGCCTGCACAGTGTATTTTCGTGATCTGGAACATATTTTGGGAATTGTATCAATGGGATGGATGTATCTCACGCCGATTGTTTACCCACCGGAGATGGTGCCTGAAAGTCTGCGGGGCTATTTTAATCTGAATCCGATGACACCAATCGCTACAGCTTATCGGGATATCTTATATTATAAACAACCCCCGCATATGGGAACATTGCTGCAGGCGACCGTCTTGGGAATCATAGTTGTTGTACTTGGATGCATTTTGTTTAACAAACTTCAGAAAGGTTTTATTGAAGAGTTATAGTATGAATGGAGAAGATTATGCAAAATGATGTAATGATATCCGTCAGGAATGTTAAGAAAAAGTTTAAAGTGTATATGGACAAAGGCAGCAGTTTGAAAGAAAAAATGCTTTTTTGGAAGAGAAACCGTTATGAAGAACGATGGGTTCTGCAGGGGATATCTTTTGACATTAAGCGCGGAGAAGCTGTCGGACTGGTAGGAAAAAATGGATGTGGTAAAAGCACAACGCTGAAACTGCTAACCCGGATCATGTATCCAACATCCGGACAGATCAAGATACGCGGGCGGGTGTCCAGCCTCATTGAATTGGGAGCAGGCTTTCATCCGGACATGACAGGCCGGGAGAATATTTATACCAACGCCTCAATTTTTGGCTTGACGAAAAAGCAGATCGAGGATCGTCTGGAAGATATTATTACGTTTTCCGAACTGGAAGAGTTTATTGACAACCCGGTTCGTACCTATTCATCCGGTATGTATATGCGGCTTGCCTTTTCCGTTGCCATTAATGTGGAAGCGGATATCCTGCTGATTGACGAGATCCTTGCCGTCGGAGATGTCAGTTTTCAAAAGAAATGTTTTGAGAGATTGAAGCAGATTAAGCGGAGCGGCACAACGATTGTTATAGTGTCACATGCGCTGGGGCAGCTGGAAGAGATCTGCGACCGCTCAATCTGGATTGAGAACGGGCAGATACGAATGGAAGAGGAACCTGAAACAGTACACAAACAGTACCTTGCGCAGATGGAGAAAGAGCGCATGGAACGTGTCGAAAATGAATATGAGAATGCGGCTGCACAAAGCGAAGAATCAACGGCAGAAGAAGCAAATTATTTTTGCGGAAGAAAAGTGCTTCGTCTGGGAGAACGCCAGATGCAGTTTGTAGATGCTTTGCTTCAAAATGCGGAAGGCGAACCGCAGATGGTATTTCATCCGGGCGAGTCGATGTATGCTCGGTTTTCGTATGAAAATCCTACAAAGATTAAGCAGGGGATTTTGTGTGCAAGGATTTATAATGAAGAAAATCAGTTATGTTATGGGACGAATACCTTGATTGATCTTGGGAAATTGGTGCCTTTTGAAGAAGAGGGAAGTATTGTGATTGGATTCGAAAATCTCCCGCTTTTAAAAGGACAGTATTTTATTGATGTGGACATCCTGCAGGAAGATGGGAAGGCTCAGGATGTATTGCACGAAGCCGCATATTTTTATGTGGAATCGGAGGAGCAATGGACGGGGATTACAAAGATAAATACAACATGGAAGGTGGGTATTCATACCGATGCAGAATGAACAAGTACAGGAAAAAATGAGTCTGAAAAAACGTGTGGTTAAAAATTGGAAAACGGTTCTCCGGGTTTGGCGTACAGGAGGTTTTAAACTTTTAAAGGACCTTCTGGTGGTAAAATTTGTAAAAAGAAGACCAAAAGATACACAATATACGAAATGGATCAAGAAAAATGAGAAGGATGTCTTGAAAGCATCTGCGCTGAAAGAAAATCCTCTTATTTCTGTCGTCATACCGGTATATAATGTGTCAGAAAAAATGTTGACAGAGTGTATTGAGTCCGTATTCAATCAGACATACAAAAATTGGCAATTATGTCTGGCAGATGATGCGTCGACCTGGGACTGTGTAAAAGAAGTTCTTGCAAACTATGAGGAGCATCCACAGGTAAAAATTGTATATCGTAAAGAAAACGGCCATATCTCTCAGGCAACAAATAGTGCCCTGGAAGCAGCAGAGGGCGAATATGTGGCATTTATGGATTGTGACGATACGTTGTCTCCCAATGCATTGTATGAAGTGGCGAAGAAGATAAATGAAAATCCAAAGTATGATTTTATATATAGTGATGAAGATAAGATAGATGAAAAGGGAGTGAAACGGTTTTTCCCGCATTTTAAGGCAGAATGGTCTCCGGATACCTTGATGAGTATGATGTATACAAGCCATCTTGGTGTATACCGCAGATCTCTGGTGGAAGAAGTGGGTGGTCTGCGTACAGGTTTTGAAGGGGCACAGGACTATGATCTTACACTCCGTGTAGTTGAGAAAACGACAGAAATCGGTCATATACCGAAAGTACTTTATCACTGGAGAGAGCGGAAAGAATCTACGTCTGCAAACGCTATGGCAAAACCATATGTTTTAGAGGCTCAAAAGAAGGCAAAAGAAGAGGCACTTTCGCGCAGAGGGTTAAAGGGCGAGGTGGTTTTTGACCCGGATACAGTCCAGTTTACGGTAAATTATATGCCGGCGGAAAAGCCATTGATCAGCATCATTATTCCATCAAAAGATAATTTCTTTGTATATTCCAGATGTGTGACATCTATTGTCAAGAGAACGTCGTATCCGAATTATGAGATTGTAACGATTGATAATGGAAGCGATCCTAAATCAAAAAGAAAGTATGAGAATTACTGCAAAAAGAACAATGTGAAATATGTATATAAGAAAGAAACGTTTAATTTTTCAGCCATGTGCAATAAAGGTGTTGCCAATTCGAAAGGTGAGTTATTGCTTTTTCTGAATGATGATACAGAAGTTATTACCAGAGACTGGCTTGAAAGGATGGCGGGGCAGGCATTGTTAGCACATACAGGTGCTGTCGGAGCAAAATTGTATTATCCGAAAAGCAAGACAATACAGCATTGTGGCGTGATCAACCGTCCGGAAGGCCCATCACACATATTGTGTCAGAATGAAGATGATGTGGTTGCTGATTTTGGACGAAACCGTCTTTGCTTCAACTATGCTGCGGTGACCGGGGCATGTCTTATGATAAAAAGAGAGCGGTTTGAACAGGTA
>DJNB01000051.1:5522-5670 GCA_002435545.1 Lachnoclostridium sp. UBA6475 | reverse complement strand
TTGCTGAACAGAAAGAGCGCGGCGCCAGTATTGATGAAAATATTGATAGTGACCAATATGTGTGGGTAAACGGAAGATTAGTGTCTATTATCTGGGGACCTACAAATAGCCAGGAAACATCTACATTTGATTTAAGTGGAGATATTTC
>DJNB01000051.1:680-5475 GCA_002435545.1 Lachnoclostridium sp. UBA6475 | reverse complement strand
TTTGCACCATTTGATGCTTTGAGTTCTTTGAATATTAACAATAATAAGATAACCAAGTTGGATGTCACACAAAATCAAGAATTGACAAGTCTTGACTGCACAAATAACCAGCTTACTGAGCTTGATGTATCAAATAATTTGAAGTTAAACTGGCTTTCTTGTGATAGTAATCAATTAAGTAAGCTGGTTACCACAAATAATGAAAAATTAATAGGTTTGAATTGTGCTAATAATCAGTTAAGTGAGTTAGACGTCACAAAGAATATCGAATTGCTGACTTTCTTCTGTTGGAATAACCGGTTAAGTAACTTGGATGTAACGAAGAATACTAAATTGTCGGTTTTCCATTGCAGCAATAATAAGTTAAGTGAGTTAGAGATTTCACAATGTGTCAATTTAAAGCACTTGTTTTGTTCTGCTAATAAACTTTCTTCTCTGGATGTTACAAAGAATGTGGAATTAGAAGGTTTGAGCTGCGATAATAATCAATTAAATGATTTGGATGTCACAAAGAATGTAGAATTAAAAGAGTTACAGTGTGCTTCAAATAAATTTACATCCCTTGATGTTTCAAAAAATACAAAATTAACAAATTTTCATCATGATGAAAATGTAACCATTATAAAATAAAGTCGTTTTTGGAGTATTTATTTATGATTTTGAGTTTAAGCTTTGGGATGATTAAGACCGGAAAAAACCATTGCCTGAATTCCTCGGATATGCTATACTAAAGTCGCACGATAGTGCCTTTAAGTAGTTTATTACGAGAGGAGAAATCACATGCCTGTTTTTGATTTTACACATACGCCGGATGCCGGAAAAGCGCCGGAATGTACTTATACAATCTTTCAGTCCAATGAGAAAAATCCGACGGTGGATAGTCCGCTTATGGTTTTGGAAACATTGGAGGAAGGAAGCTGTCATCATCCGATCGGACTCATTACGAATCCGGTCAAAAAGACAGCGTTTGAATATCAGGGAAAAAATGGAACCGTAAGTGCCAACATACTTCGCATGGACGCACGTTTTACCGGGCTTTTCAAGTGGCTGGGGGAAAACCATATCAAAGTGCGCCTTTCCGGAGAAAATACGGCAGAAGGGTACGCGGTTTACAAAGTGCGTGAAGTCAGCTTTGGCGGAGGGACAAAACTTTCTGCCGAAGATGGCTTTTTGCAGTTTATGATCGGACGGCTTCTTGCCAGCGATGCGCCGGAGATCGATGAACTTGAGGAAGAAGATGAAGACGGCGATAATATGAAACTGACAAGCCTTCAGAGTATCGTCGATTTTATGAATTGTGCCGGAAGAACCCTGCCGGACAATGTGCGGCTTTGGGCGAGACGAAATCTTGCCGTGGCACGGTCAAGCGAAGTGACAGCCGAAGAAAAGAGACATGCCCAGAGGGCGCTTTCCATGATGATGAACATTCAGTGGAAGAGCAATTATTTTGAATCCATTGATCCCGATGAGGCAAGACGGATCCTGGATGAAGAACTGTATGGCATGGAATCCGTCAAACAGCGTATTATCGAGACGATCATTCAGATCAATCGTACGCATACACTGCCGGCTTATGGTATTCTGCTCTGTGGACCGGCGGGTACGGGAAAATCGCAGATTGCATATGCAGTAGCACGCATTTTGCGCCTGCCGTGGACGACGCTCGATATGAGTTCGATCAACGATCCGGAACAGCTTACCGGAAGTTCGCGTATCTACGCAAATGCAAAGGCAGGCATTATTATGGAAGCGTTTGCAATGGCAGAATCTTCCAATCTTGTCTTTATTATCAACGAGCTGGACAAGGCAAATTCCAGAAAGGGAAATGGAAATCCGGCGGACGTGCTTTTGACACTGCTTGATAACCTCGGATTTACGGATAATTACATCGAATGCCGTATTCCGACGGTCGGGGTGTATCCGATCGCGACGGCAAATGACAAGGAAAATATCAGCGCGCCATTGATGTCGCGTTTTGCAGTCATTGATATACCGGATTACACTTTGGACGAAAAGAAAACCATATTTTCCCAGTTTGCGCTTCCGAAAGTGCTGAAACATATGAGTATGCAGAAAGAAGAATGTATCGTCGGCGAGGATGCCCTCGATGCCATTATGGAAAAATACAAAGGAACGACGGGAATCCGTCCGCTGGAGCAGGCAGCAGAACATCTTGCGGCACATGCGCTGTACCAGATCGAAGCAAACCATGTGGAAAAGGTAGAATATACAGCGGCGATGGTAAAAGAGCTGCTGGACATTGAATAATTAGGGAGGAGAATGCCGATGCGGTTGCTGCATTTGTCGGATCTTCATCTCGGAAAACGTGTGAATGAATTTTCGATGATAGAGGATCAGCGTTACATATTGAGAAAAGTGTTGGAGATTATCGACAAAGAAAAGCCGGATGGCGTGATGATCGCAGGAGACATTTACGACAAATCGGCACCAAATGAAGAGGCAGTGAAACTTCTTGGCAGATTCTTGTCGAGCCTTGCCAGCCGGAAGCAACAGGTATTTATCATTAGCGGAAATCATGATTCTGCCGTTAAACTGGCGTTTGCGTCGGATCTGATCGACCACAGCGGCATTCATTTTTCCCCTGTGTATGAGGGCAGGATTGAACCATTTAAACTGGAAAAAAATGGGGATGAAATTTATATCTATATGCTTCCGTTTCTTCGACCGATCACGGTAAAATCTGTATTTCCGGAGGAAGCCGAGACGATAAAAAACTATTCGGACGCGTGCCAAGCAGCGATCCGACATATGGACATCGATAAAACAAAATGCAATATTTTGATCGCGCATCAATTTGTGACAGGAGCCTCGCGTTCGGATTCGGAGGAAATGATCGGCGGGCTTGATAATGTCGATGTCTCGGTATTTGACGATTTTGACTATGTTGCCCTGGGGCACATTCACGGGCCGCAGCGCGTGGGACGGGACACGGTTCGATACAGCGGAACACCGCTCAAATACTCATTTTCTGAGGCAGATCACCACAAATCCGTGACGATATTAGACATCGAAGGAAAAGAGATAACGATACGTACGGCTCCGTTGATTCCCAAGTACGATATGCGGGAAATCCGGGGAACATTTGAACAAGTGACAGAGGAATCTTTTTATCAGAACCAGAAGGCGGACGATTATCTTCACATCACATTGACCGACGAGGAAGATATTCCGGATGCGATGGGAAAACTTCGCAAAATTTATCCCAATCTTATGAAATTAAATTATGACAATACGCGGACGAGAACGGATCAGCTTGTGGAAAAAGGGGCAGATGTGGAGCATAAGCTGCCGATCGAGTTGTTTGAAGAATTGTATGAGATGCAGAATAACCAGCCAATGAAGGAAGAACAGCTCGCTTTTGTGCAGGATATGATGAAAACCGTGTGGAAGGAGTGAGGATATGAGACCGTTACATTTGACAATGACCGCATTTGGACCATATGCGGACACAAAAAAACTGGATATGGAAAAATTAGGAAAAACAGGTCTTTATCTGATCACGGGAGACACGGGAGCGGGAAAGACAACGGTGTTTGATGCCATCTGTTACGCGCTGTATGGACGGCCGAGTGGGGAAAACCGCGAAGAATGGATGCTTCGTTCCACCTATGCGGACAGTGACACCAAGACCGAGGTACGTCTCGTTTTCTCGCACCGCGGCCAGACCTATGAGGTGGCAAGAAATCCGGAGTACGAGCGGAAAAAACAGCGTGGAGAGGGGCTGACGACCGAAAAGGCAAACGCCGAACTGTATCCGCCCGATGGCGTAGTTATATCCGGCAAAAAAGAAGTGACAAGCGCGGTGGAAGATCTGCTGGGGGTAGACAGAGAGCAGTTTACCCAGATTTCCATGCTCGCCCAGGGGGACTTTTTAAAACTTCTGATCGCGCCTACTTCAGAACGGCAGGAGATATTCCGCCGTTTGTTTCAGACAGAACGTTTTTTGAATCTGCAAAAAAAACTTGCGGGAGAAGCAAAAGAATTGTATGGGCATTGCCAGGATCTTAGAAAGAGCATGGAGCAGTATATCCGTGGAATTCTATGTGAAGAAGAAAACGTGCTTTTTTTAGAAGTAGAAAAGGCAAAAAACAAAGAACTTCCGATTGAAAAAGTCATGGAAATACTGGCGCAATTAGAACGGGAAGATGTCGAAAAGGCTCGAAAAATACAGGAAAATGAGACGCAAATAGACGAAGAATTAGAAAAAATAAACGCAAAGGTTGGACAGGCAGAGCAGATCGAAAAAATGCAGAAGCAATGGCAGACGGCGAAAGAGCAGATTCCGAAACTTTGTGAAGAAAGAGATCTTGCAAAGGAACAGCGGCAGCAGGCACAAAAAGAACAGGAGGGGACAGAAGAACTTCTGCGCCGGGCGGCAGAGATTCATCTGGAACTTTCCAAGTATGAAAAAGTGGAAAAACTCGATCAGATGATTCGGGAGGCAGAACATTGTGTACGGCAAAACGAGACCCAATTATTGGAAAAAGAAGAACGAATTCAGCGTCTGGAAATAGAACTTGAAAAATACAAAACAGAATTACAGACACTCGCAGATACCGGGGAATTGCGCGAAAAATTACGACATGAAATAGAACGGTTAGAAGACAAAATACAAAAAATTCAGCAGATCAAAGCCAGACAGCAGGATCTTGCAGAGCGTAAAAAAGAAGCGGAAAAAGCGCGGAAAGAATACCTTGCCGCGGACGAAGTATATAAGAGGGAAAAACAGGTGTATGAGACGATGGATCAGGCATATCGCGACGGACAGGCGGGG
>DJNB01000051.1:0-648 GCA_002435545.1 Lachnoclostridium sp. UBA6475 | reverse complement strand
GCAAGCCATCTTGTGGAAGGTATGCCATGTCCGGTCTGCGGTTCTCTGCAGCACCCAAAACTGGCAGAAATTTCCAATGATGTGCCGCGCGAGGACGAACTGAAAAAGGCAAAAATGACATGTGAGCAGGCGCATGAAAGTGTAAATGATAAGGCAGAGAAAGCGAGTGTTTATCGCACGAAAGCTGCCGAAGCGGCAGGGCAGCTGGAGGAGGAACTTTTGCAGCTGTTTGGCGAAGTGACGGATGCGGCGGAGCAGATCAGGACATTGGAAGAAGAGACAAAAGAGAATCTCCTGCAAAGGCAGAAACAACTGGCAGAAGAAGAAAAGAAAATCGAGAGAAAGATTTGGCTGGAGAAAAAGATCCCGCAAGAGGAAGCGGCATGTGATTCCGAAAAACAAAGCCGGGAAGAACTGCTGGCGGCGCAGATCAAAGCCACGGAAACGATGGAAAATGCGAAAAAGCAGAAGCAGGAAACCGCTGCAGATCTGCATTTTTCCGGCTACCGGGAAGCAGCGGAAAAAGAACAGTCAATACGAAAGACAGTAAAAGAAAAACAGGAAAAATTTGTCAAAGTCGACAAGGCATATCAGGAAAAAAGCCGGGCGGTTTCTTCGATGGAAGGTACGATCGAGGGGCTGCAAAAT
>DJNB01000258.1 GCA_002435545.1 Lachnoclostridium sp. UBA6475 | reverse complement strand
TTCCATTCTGAAATAAGAAAGGTGGAGCATTCATATGAAAAAACGAGTTATGGCAATATTAATGACAGCGATTATGTGCTGCCTGCAACTAACGGGATTTGTACCGGCAGAAAAAGTGGAAGCTGCATATTCGGTAACAGAAGAGGACATTTATTATAGATGTCCGGAGTACCTTGATAACAAAGCTTATGACAATTATATGGTAAGATGTGAAGAACGGATCGAAAAAGGAATGGCAACGATAAATGATGCGGAAGGTTTGGGCGCATCGATTCTGTATTCATTACAAAATGGTGCAGGTATCATTATATCAGAATTGGCTGGTTTGGCAAAAATTGGACAAAGTACCAAAGATAAGCTGAATAAAGAAGTGGTTTATCAATTGGTTCAGGCGTATCTTTCCAGTGATACCTCTGCTACAGATACTGCTTCACAAATTGGAAATGCATATAGTACCATTTCGGATGCGTATAATGTGGCAAAAGCAACAGATTTATATAATTACAAAGAGTCATTGAAAAGTTCATCGTTAAATTTATCCGGAAACCAAGTTGACAAACTTGTGGATATGTACACGGAGGCAGATACATTCTCAAAAATACTGGGGTATGCCGGAGACGCACAAAAGGCAATAAAAATAATTACCGCATACATTGAAATGCAGGATATGGATCTGGCAGTATTAAATAAATTGGACGATGCTTTTAGTTCGATGGACTCCGAGTTTGCCAGTGCAATACAGTCAATTATGTCAGACCGGAACTCGGATTTCTTAACATTTGCAAAGAAAAACTATCTGCAGGACGAGGTAATAAAGAAGATGGTAAGTGCCGTGGCAAAATACGGTTCGTCACCGGTATTGTTTGTAAAAAATGTATGTGTAAACATATTGGGAAAAATTTACAAGTCATTTTGCCCGACGGCAGATCAGATCATACAAGCAGGAATGTGTCAGGCATATACTTATCTGGCAAGAAATAAAGTAAATCAACTTCGTAAAGAGTTCAAAAATGGAAAAGCATCCCAGGATAAAATAGAACAGTATAAATTGGTGTATGGTTTTTACATTACAACGATGAAAACTACGATGGACAAAGTAGCAGGCTGTGTAAATGGTTCGGATAAATCTGTAAAACAGGCACTAAAAAGCTGGGCAGGATCCCTTTCCGGTTTTACTTATGCTGCCTATATGGATCGCTGTAGATCGGAAGCGTCAGCTGACGTGTCTGCCGGTCGGTTAAAAATCTCTGGTAATACTGTCACTCGTAAAACTTCAGATGGAACAATAATTGATGAAAATTATGACAGCACCGAGAGCATCAAGGCACGGCTGGCTGCAATAAAGCAAAAATATCCACCTAACCAGGGTGTGACCTGGAAAGGAAAATGGGGAGGAGCAACCCAGTGTTTTGGGTTTGCGCGTATGGTTTTCTTTCTTCTTTATGGAAAAGAAATGCCGGCAAACTATTATCCCAATGCATGTTATCAATATCAACAGAATAGTGGTGTAAATAAAGTAGGCCAGTTGACAGGAAACTTTACAGCGGCACAAGTGCAGCAATTATTTGCACAAGCTAAAATTGGTGATGTCATTCAAGCAAGTATAACAGCTTCTTCCGGTCAGCATACCATGATTTTTACCGGATTGACCTCAAAAGGAATCACCGTATATGATTGTAATGCAGCAGTAAATGGATGTGCTCCGGGAGGCTGTGGCATCAATGAATGGGAGCGCTCTTATTCGGAATTAGCAAAAGGAACATACGGATATGGTTCTTCCAATGGAGGAATTACGATCTATCGTGCAGATAATTACGCGTCAATCTATGGAAATGGCGATGATGTCTTTTATGATGACAGTGCAAACTTTATCATAGAAGACGGAGTTTTAGTAAAATATACCGGATGGCAGCCATTTGTAGAAATTCCGGATACCGTAACAGCAATTGGAAAACAGGCATTTTTAAATAATAAAACAATGATGTATGTGCTGATTCCGGACAGCGTGAAGAGCATTGGAGAAAGTGCGTTTGAAGGCTGTACAAGTTTGCTGTCTGTGAGTATTCCGGATAGTGTGGAATCGATTGGAAACAGTGCATTTGAAGGTTGTACCAGTCTGGGATATGCGTATTTGCCGAATAATGCGAAATATACGGTGATAGGATACAGAGTTTTTTGTTATTGTGAAAATTTAAAAGACATAGAAATACCAGAATATGTAACCAGAATTGAGAGTGAATCTTTTTATGATTGTATAGAATTGGGAGAGATAAAATTTAATCCATATGTTACAGTGATAGGCGATTCTGCGTTTTATAATTGTAATATTGAAGAACTAAGTTTGCCTAAAAAATGTGATGGTTTAGGAAGTAATGCCTTTGGACAGTGTGAACAACTTAAAAGCGTTTTTATAAATAAAAAACTTACAAATACTTCAGGAGGACTGTGGAGTTCTAAAGGTCCATTTTGTGGATGTTCTTCATTAAATGATGTTGTATTTGAAAGTGGTATAACAGGAATACCGGTCTCTATTTTTGCAGGCTGTACGGGAATTCGGGATATCGAAATACCTGACACGATAACTGTCATTTCAGATTATGCATTTCAAGATTGTGTTAATTTGAAAAAGATAGAATTTCCAAGTGCATTAAAAAGAATAGGACAGCGTGCTTTTGAAGACTGCGACTCAATTGAAAGGGTTGATTTTAATAAAGTAGAGCATGTTGGTGGGTATGCATTTTCGAATTGTGATAGTTTATCGTATGTTTTTATACCTAAAAGTATAGAAAGTACAGGATATTCCTTTTGGGATATGAAAGATGGTGGCGTGTTTGCAGGATGTAATCAACTGAAAGAAATAGAGTTTGATCAAAAGGTGACAGCAATTCCTGACAATTTTTTTAGAAGTGCTCAAATTACAAAAATAGAATTTCCAAGTGCATTAAAAAAGATAGGACAATCCGCTTTTGAAAATGCAAGTTTATTAAAAGATATTGTTTGGAATGATGGAATAGAAAAAATTGAGTCTAATGCATTTAAAGGATGCATGTCAATTGAAACAATGAATATTCCAGATAGTGTAAATTCGATAGGAACATATATTTTTTCGGGAGATAATAAAATAAAAAATGTTTATCTGCCAAAAGGGCGTATTAATATTACCGAAGGTGTATTTTATAATTGCAACTCTTTAGAGTCTATTACTTTTCCAGATACTGTAGAGGCAATAAGAGAATATGCGTTTGGAAATTGTAGCGCTTTGAAAGAAGTAAAGTTATCACCTAAATTGAATTATATTTATTCATACGCTTTTTCGGGCTGTGCTTCCTTAGAAAAATTACATTTACCAGATAGCACAAAGCAGGTACAAAGAAATGCATTTGAAAATTGTGAGGCATTAACGGATATTATATTGGGAGCAGGAATAAAAAATATTCCATCCCAGGCATTTCAAGGCTGTTCCTCCCTGGAATCCATTATTCTCCCATATCAAGTGGAAACCATTGGAGATGATGCATTTAAAAATTGTACAAAATTAAGAAAGATTACGATACCAAAAGCAACAACCTCAATATCGGACAGCGCATTTTCCTACCCGGATAAAATCACAATTTATGGTGTGGCTGGAAGTTATGCAGAACAGTATGCAACAGAAAATGATATTGCATTTGTTGCACAGGAGATTGCAACGGAAGAAGTTACATTGACAGAAACCGAACTGACTCTGGGGCGAAATACAGAATATCAATTAACAGCTGGATTAAATCCAATGGATTCTACCGATGAAGTTACCTGGTCATCTTCGGATGAGAAGGTTGCAAAAGTAGATCAAACAGGAAAAATCCAAGCGATAGCAGTGGGCGAGGCGGTTATTACAGCAAAGGCAGGTGAAAAGACCGCGACGTGTAAGATGACGGTGAATGTCCCGATGACAAGCATTCGTTTAAACAAGACGTCCATCGAATTGAATTCGATAGGAGACAGTTATCAATTGCAGGCAAATTATTCACCTTCCGATGCGGAAGGAACCATAATTTGGAAATCAGATGATGAGGGAATCGCTTCTGTAGACCAAACAGGAAAAGTGACAGCTGTAGGAAAAGGAACAACGACAATTACTGCTTCATGTGGAAATCTAGCAGATACTTGTACGGTTGTGTCAAAAGGAGAGAGTAGTGGTACAGAAATACTCCCATCTCCTAGTCCGACACCGCAACCGAGTAACACGCCGGCGCCAACACAGACACCAAAACCAAGTAATCCGCCGGTACCAACACAGATACCAAAACCAAGCGATTCGCCGGCACCAACGCAGATACCGCGACCAAGCGATCTGCCAACACCACCACAGACGGCAGCCCCATCTGTTAGTCCGACACCAAGTGGCAGACCACTGCCAAGCAGTAAACCGACATCAGTACCGAGTCAGACACCGGAGCCGTTGAATGGAGATGAAACTCCAAAACCAACCAAAGCGCCATTAAATACTATAGAAAACAAAACTTCTGCAAATGAAGCAGAAGAGAAAAACTCTTCTGGCACGAATGAAGTGAAAAAAAGCAATACAGTAGTTGTTGGTAAAGTCAAGCTTATATTTGCAAAGAATATTAAAAAAGGCAAAATCAAAGCCACCTGGAAAAAACTTACAAATGTTTCCGGTTACCAGATTCAGTATGCACCAAACAAAAAGTTCAAAAAGGCTAAGAGAAAAACGGTCAAATCAACTTTTGTTACGATAAAGAAGTTGAAAAAGAAAAAGACTTATTTTGTTCGAGTGAGGGCATACAAAGTCATAGACGGAAAGAAAGTGTATGGCAAGTGGAGCGGCGTGAAAAAGGTTAAGATAAAGAAGTGATAATATAAAAAGTTTATGGGTGGGAGAAGAACAATTTTAAAGAAAATGGAGGAAGATTATAATGAAATCAAAAACAGTAATAAGAGGAATGAGAAATGTAGTATTTGCATCTTTGCTGGTATGCGGAGGATTGATGCTCAGTCCTGACAAAGAGTGTAAAGCAGAAGCAAAGACAGGATTTGTTGTAGATGTAAAAGGAGATACGGTATACTGTAAATTTTTGACAAAGAAAGGAATTAAAAAGGGAATGAGTAATAGCAATATTTTCTTTTATCCTCAAAAAGGAACGGTGACCGGCACGGTTAAGTACAAAATGGACAAAAATGTAAAATACTACTTTGATGAAGGACAAGGAAGAAAGAAGACAGGAATAAGGGCAGTACGTAAGGTGGTACTTAAGGAAAAGAAAGAGTACAAAAAAGGACTGCCAACAACAATTGAAATAAAAAATGGAAAATGTACATTTATTCAGAGAAGATGGACTGTATAGAAAAATGCAAAATGCGTTGAGATTACCAGAAGAATGTTTAGGTAATCTGCAAGGTGAAAGGAGATTAAATTATGTCAAAAATGGGAAAAAGATCACTGGCAGTTTTGGCGGCGGGAGCGATGCTTCTGACATCGTTTTATATGCCGTTGGCAGAAACTGAGACTAAGGCAGCAGGATATGGAATCAATAATCCGAGAATAGAAAAGGGTGTGGTAGTATCGGGAGAAGAGAGTGAAAAAGTCGAAGGAAAATTAAGAAATCCATTAGTAAAAGCAGATATATCCACATGGGATTGCATTACGTTTGGAAATTACTGGTGGAAAGATACCAATGGAGATGGAAAGGTTGATCAGACGGATGAAAAACAGCCAATCATATGGAGAGTTTTGTCGGTAGACGGCGATGATGCGTTTTTGATGGCTGACGAAGTTTTAGACAATGAACAATATAATAAAAGTATGGAAAACATTACATGGGAAAATTGCACATTACGGAAATGGTTAAATGAAGATTTTTTGAATGCGGCTTTTTCACAGGAAGAACAAGATGCTATTATTGAAACCAAAGTTGTTAATCCAGATAGTCCACCAGATAAAAATAATATAGAAGGGGGAAATGATACACTTGACAAAGTTTATCTTTTGTCCAGACAAGAAGCAAGTGATGAAATATTTGGATTCAGTAGTACATTTGACCAATTAAAACCAACAAATACTAGAAAGGCAAGTGAAACATGGTGGTTGAGATCCCCAGGCTCTTCAGGTATGGCTGCAACAATCGTTGGTATCGATGGAAGTGGAGGAGGTACTGGGATAGAGATACTTAAAAGTGAGGTAACATATACAAATGGAGTTCGTCCCGTGCTTCATATCAATTTGTCAAAGAATTGTTGGCAGAAGGCAAATGAAATAAAGAAGCAGGATATTATCACAACATGGGATTGTGTGTATTTTGGAAAATATTTACAAGATGAAAACAGCATGATTAAGGAATCAATTAAATGGAGAGTTTTAGCGGTAGACGGTGATGATGTATTTTTGGTAGCAGATCAAGGGTTGGATTGTCAATCGTATCATGAGTCAGAGGAAGAAGTGACATGGGAAACATCCACACTTCGAAAGTGGTTGAATACAGATTTTATGAATGAAGCTTTCACGAATGAGGAAAAAAATGCTTTAATAAATACTAAGGTTGTAAACCAAGATAATGAATATAGTGGAAATGATACTACAGATAAAGTTTATTTGCTTTCAAAAAGTGAAGTTACAAATTTAGCTTATGGATTTGAAGCAGATTTTGAAAGTCATCATAGCACGAGAAGAGTCAAGAATACTGAATATGCAAGTATTGTGAAAGGAGCTTTCAAATCAGACCCACAATATGGCGGAGATCCTTGGTGGCTAAGGACAGTATATGAGGATAATAAAAGAATAGCAACAGTAAGTTGGGCATATGGAGACGGAAATACATGGGGAGAACAGGCGAATAAACCATATGCAGTTCGACCGGCAGTACATATAAAACTTTCTTCTAATTTGTGGGAAGATGCAGGAACGCTTACTTCAACGGGAGAAATGACAGACCCTGTTTTTGTTAAAAATACACCAAAGGATTACGGAATTGAAAATCCTACATTAGAAAATTCTGGATATATATCAGTGTCATCTTGGGATTGTATTTACTTAGGAAACTATTGGCAGGAAGATACAAATTTGGATGGTATTGCAGATAAAATGGACGAAAAACAACCAATTAAATGGAGGGTTTTATCCGTAAATGGTTCGGAAGCATTTATTTTGGCTGATAAAATTTTGGATTATCACAATTATTATAATGATGTTGAACCAGTAGATTGTGTATGGGCAGACAGTGAAATTGACAATTGGTTAAATAATACATTTCTCAAAATAGCTTTTTCAGAGACAGAGCAATTGGCTGTTAATAGAACACGAATTGGAAGTGAAATTACAAATGTGTTTTTATTATCAGAGAATGAAGTGAATGACAAACAATATCAATTAGCTGCCACATCAACAACAAAACAGGCAAAGCGTACTCAATATGCAATTGCTTGTGGTGCAGGAGCAATGGAGAGTACAACAGATGAAAATGGAAATTGGATGTTACGTTCAATGGATTCAGTAAAAATTAATGATGAATGGAAATTTAATAAAGTAAAAATAGTTGCTTCCCATGGTTATATAGGATTAAATACGGTCGCATTAGATGAAAAATGTGGAATTCGCCCTGCAATGCGGATTAATTTGGATTCAGCGGAATGGAAATATGCGGGAAAGGTGCTCGGAGATGGAACGGTAATTAAACCGGAAGACATTGTAAAACCGACTCAAACTCCTGCAGTAACGCCAATTCCGACTATAACGCCAACCTTACTACCAACATTACAGCCGACGAAAGCACCACAAGTCACGAAGACGCCGAATGTGTCACCGACAGTAACCCCGTCTGCTACACCAATCATGACACCGCAGCCTGCAACGACCCCAGTAAACACGGGAAATCAGGCTTCACAGTTACCGCAGCAGCAACCAACACCGCAGGCAGGAGCAAATACCGGCACAACTGCTGACAATGCCGCGAAAGTTTCCTTGATAAAGCAGTCAAAAGTGTCATTGAAAACAGCGAAAAATACCAAGGGCAGAAAACTAACTGCTAGTTGGAAAAAGGCATCGAATGCCGACGGCTACCAGATCCAGTATGCGCCAAACAAAAAGTTCAAAAAAGCTAAGAGCAAAACAGTCAAATCAACCGCTGTTACGTTAAAGAAGTTGAAAAAGAAAACGACGTATTTTGTTCGAGTGAGAGCATATAAAACTGTAGATGGAAAGAAAGTGTATGGAAAGTGGAGTAGTGTTAAGAAAGTTAAAATTAAGAAGTGATAATACAAAAAGTTTATGGGTGGGAGTAGAACAATTTTAAAGAAAATGGAGGAAATGAATATGAACAAACAAATATTTACAAAAATAGCAAAACGGGCAGGGATTCTGTTATTACTGATTTGCCTAAGTATGACGTTTTCACACAATGGACAGTGCAAGGCGGCAGCAAAAACCGGCTTTATTACGAAAGTACAGGGAAATACCATTTATTGTACATTTCTGAATAAAAAGGGGTTGAAGCAAGGGAGTACGGTTTACTTCTTTCCGAAAAAGGGATATATAACCGGAACCGTCAAATACCCATTGGATTCTAACGTAAAATTAATGGATGAATTAGATGGTAAAACAGTAAAAAAAATACCAGCTGTTAAGAAGAAACTTTCAAAGTTGAAAAAGGAACATAAGAAGGGAATCCCGGTATATATCACAGTAAAAAACGGAAAATGCGTTGAGATTACCAGAAGAATGTTTATGTAATCGACAAAGAGAAAGGAGCGTAAAAGTATGACCAAAATAGGAAAAAGATCATTGGCAGTTTTGGCGGCGGGAGCGATGCTTCTGACATCGTTTAATATGCCATTTGCAGAGACAGAGAGTAAGGCAGCAACACAGATGACTGCCGAGAAAAGTACATCTGCATATGGTCTTAGCAATCCTGCCATGAGTGATGGTGTTACAACATGGGATTGCATATATTTTGGAAAATATTGGCAGGAAGATACCAATGGAGATGGAACAGCAGACCAGAATGATGAAAAGCAGCCGATTAAGTGGCGCGTGTTGTCGGTAGATGGGGACGATGCATTTGTGGTAGCGGACAGGGCGCTGGACTGTCAACCATATAACGAAACCTACGAGGACGTCACTTGGGAGACATGCACTCTTCGTACATGGCTGAATGGTACGTTTATCAACGATGCTTTTTCTACGGAAGAGCAGTCTGCGGTCAAGACGACGGCAGTAGTGAATGAAGATAATATTGAATATGGTACGTTGGGCGGAAATACTACTTCGGATAAAATCTTTCTTCTTTCACAGAAAGAGGTGAAAAATCTAAAATATGGGTTTGATAGTGATTATTATGCAGAATGCAAATCAAGACAATGTAAGCCTTCGACATATGCAGTAGAGAATCATTGTTGGACTAGAAACAGTGACGGCTACGTCGGAAATTGCTGGTGGTGGCTTCGCTCACCGGGGTCCGCTTCTTACGTTGTAGCATATGTCTATGATGACGGCTGGGGTCGCGATGGAGGTAGAGGTGTCTGTGGCACTGATGTCGGTGTGCGCCCCGCTTTGCATATTAATCTATCCTCTTCTTCATGGAAATATGCGGGGAAGATGAGTTCGGATAGTGATAGTTCGACCACTACCGCGGAGCCTTCTTCTGCTCCGGATATGGATACAGTGGATGCGTCTGAGATTGCTGTAAGTGTGTCGGACTATGATGATCTCAGCGCGAAAGGGCTGGAAGGGGCTGAAATTACAATAGATGGGATAGGAGAGACAACGACCGATGCAGACGGGAAAGCGCAGTTGGAAAATACGTTGTCTGTGCCTTCTGAAATGAAGAAGATTCATGTGAAAAAAGAGGGATACCGGGATTACATCTATTATACGACATTGGTATATCCCGAACTGGTCAATGTCTTTGTGACAAACCGTCAGAGCATTTCGATGAAGAAAAAACAGGAAGGGGATGACGTAAATCCCTATGTATCCTCTATCGTGTATTATTCCGATGAAATTGCGAAGACCTGTGGGGGACAGCATTTTGCAGCTTCGGATAGAGTGACTTTTCGGGCGTGTGGAGTGTGGAATGCAAAGAAACCGGGATATTATCAATTGTATCGGGATGGACAGGATGGCTGTGTGATAGACAGTGAAGATGGAATATTCCGCATCGATATCGGAAAGGATCTCAAAGGAAAAGGAGATCTTTACATAAAGATGATTTCGGAAGACGGGACAGAGAGCCAGCCGGAAAGACTGTATATAACAGTGCAGGATGGAGAGACCGAATCAGCCGGAGACGGTGGCATTCCAATTCTCAATGAATCCGGTGAATCTGGATTGTTGACAGCGGTGCCGTTTTTAAATAACGATAAATTATCGTTTGATCTGGGAAGTTTCAAAAGTACGATAAAACGAGATGGTACGAAAGTACGGATTATGCTGGGAAAAGGTAAAGCCGGAGATACGTTTAAAGACGAGGAGTGGGAGACGTGGAAAAAGTTTTGTGAGAGCCAGCCGACAGATCTGTCTCTTTCCCAGTGGAAAAATATTTTTAGCTCGGACAATCTGACTACTTCGTGGACAGGATCAGCGAAAGTAAAGGCAACCGGATACGGATGGCTGGAAAACGATCTGTCAGCAGACAGTACAACTCCACTTACCGGTGGCATCCAGATTGTGATAGATGCCAGTACTTCGTTTAAGCAGCAGTATGTGGTAGGAGTAGTTCCGGTTTATATGGAGCAGACATTCGTCGTAAATGGAGCGATAGAAGGAAAGGTAACTTTTGATACCAAGCAGAATAAATTTGGAGGGAGCACAAAACTTAAAGTGACACCATATTTCAGCATTGGCGGAGGAGCAGGGGTTCTCTACGTTGCCACGATTGGGGCAGAAGGCTCCGCAAGTATGCCGACGGAATTGGAATTTCCAAAAGGTCTTGTCAAATCAGACATTGAAGGGGAATTAAAATTAAAAGCATCGGTGCTCGGATTTAATTATTCACAAAGTATGTTAAAAGCCACGTATCCGCTTTATCCGGGAGTGCAGAGTAAGGAAGTTAAGAAATTGTCAAAACGGCTTTTGACCAATACCGGTATCTCGCAAAGGACAGAAAAATCCGGCACAGCATGGTATGATATGTCCTGTTATACACTGCCGGAAAAGAGCAGTGCAGCTACTACATGGTACGGACAATCATCCGGGAAAAAGCCGGTACGTAAATCCTCCGGGACAGCATCTGGTCTGAAAGAGACGCTTTTACAGAGTGGAACTTCAGAACTGACAGAACCGGTACTGGTGCAGGAAGGAGATACGATATTGGCGGTATTCCTGACAGAAGATTCTTCCCGCGAGACGATTCAGCGTACCAAACTGGTATATACGCGATACGACAAGAGTACCGGCGAATGGAGCAGTCCGCTTCCGGTTTGTGAGGATGGTACAGGGGATTTTCTCCCTGAACTTTCGGCATCAAATGGAAAGATTGCGGTATCTTGGCTTAATTATGACAAAGGACTGTCCGATCAGTCTTCCATGAAAGAGGCACTTGAAAGCAGCGAACTTTGCTGTGCTGTCTGGGATGAAACCACAGGCACATTTCAAAAGCAGGAAGAGACGCTTTCTTCTTCGCCGTCAAATACCTACAATAGTTCTCATCCTTATGTGGATGCCGATGGAAAGGTAATACTTACGGGATTAAAAAATACAGGAGCAGACATTTTCGGAACTTCTGGAGATAATGTGCTTTTTATGAAAGGAATCAGTAATGGTACCGCCCTTGAAAGAGAATTTACGCTGTCGCAGGGACTTCCGGTGTCTTATGATGTCACAGGAACGGACGGTGTCGTGACAGCAGCCGTCTGTCTGGACACGGACAAGGATCTGACGACGTTAGAGGATCGTGAAATCTATCTCTTTTCCTCGGATGGAACTGTGAAAAAACTGACGGACAATCATATTTATGATTCTGCACCGCAGTATGCAGAGTATCAAGGGAAACAGGCACTTTACTGGTATTCGGAAGATGGTTATCACATATGTGAAGCTGACGGCGCAGAGCATACAATAGAGATGCAGTCGGGCGAAACTTTTTCTGAAAACTTTACTGTTGTCAATGGGGAAGGAAAAAAAGACGCTATTGTGTGGTCAGCAGCAGATGAATCCGGTATTTATCAGCTGGCAGCCTGCATGTATGATGAGGCATCGGGAGAGTGGAGCCGTCAGGTGCTTGTATCTGACAGTGAAGACGACATTTTCCGACCAAGCGGTTATTATAATGAGGATGGCGAAATGGAACTGATTTACCGCAAAGGCAGTCGGACCGATGTCGGCAGACTGTATTGCTTACAGGTAAACCGGAAGCCGGATGTTCAGGTGGAAAATGCTTATATTAGTGATGGTGGGGAAGAAGCCGGGAAAACGACGAAGGTATATGTAGGAGTCTGCAATAAAGGAACAAAAAAGATAACGGATTATACAATTTCAGTTGATGGACAGCAGACAGAAGGTACAACAGAACTTTTGCCGGGAGAAACAAAACTTCTGGAGGCAGATTATCAAATGCCGGAAAGTCTTTCCTACAGCGAGATCCCGGTAGAGGTTACGGTAGCGGAAGATACCGATACGTCTAACAATAGTTATTTGCTTAAAACCGGTTTTGCCGACCTGTCATTGTCAACTACAGAAGAGACAAGGGAGCAGGGAAAAATTGTTCACGTTGCCGTGCAGAATACAGAAGCAGTTTCAACCGATGCCGTTCTGGAAGTGCGGAAAAATACCAAAGACGGAGAACTGGTAACTTCCGTAGATCTGGGAACGCTTGCTCAAGATGAGATTGTCACAAAAGATTTTATTTACGAGTGTGGCGACAAAGGGTATGACATTGATGCCAATGCCTTGTATTACGTTGTGACCTCAAGTGCTGTTGAAAAATACGAGAGTAATAACTATGACTATTCCGTATTTAAAGAGTTATCGGAAGAAAATCAGGAAGACAAACCGCCGGTCGTTACTCCAACGTCAATTCCAACTCCGACGCAGTCCCCGCTTCCAACGACTCCGTCCCCAACCACAATGC
>DJNB01000177.1 GCA_002435545.1 Lachnoclostridium sp. UBA6475 | reverse complement strand
CATATCCGGCACCCTCTCCGCACGGATAAAGTCCTGCACAGGAAGGCGACATAAAGGTATCTTCGCGCAAAATACGCACCGGCGATGATGTCCTGGTCTCTGTCCCCAGAAGCAGTGTGTCGCCATCA
This sequence comes from Lachnoclostridium sp. UBA6475, assembly GCA_002435545.1. Lineage (GTDB taxonomy): Bacteria > Bacillota > Clostridia > Lachnospirales > Lachnospiraceae > Eubacterium_F. The sequence goes on along the minus strand of DJNB01000177.1, from coordinate 2,499 downwards.
TCAAAATCTTTGATCTTTCTTCCAAACTGCTTCATCCCTTCCATAATACCATTAGAAATCGCCGGGGGCAATATGTTTTTCAAGTTTTCTCTGACAACTTCCCCTTTTGTACACGGATGGACTTTTCCAAATTCTTCTGTTTTCCTGTTTTCGCAAAAATCTTCAAACCGTTGAACCGGAATTTTTCCTTTGCCAAGTTCAAACGTCTTCTTTTCCAAAGCACGCTGAAATTCAACGCCTGCCAGCACATCGTCTCCCGGATAATCCTCCGGCGTTACGGAAACCACGATCGCACTATTGGCATTTTCGGAATTTCTGTCATGATTGCTCATTCCATTTACCACCGTGAATCCGGGTTCGGAAGAAGCATTTACGACGTAACCGCCCGGACACATACAAAAACTGTAAACTCCACGGTCATCCGACGTTCTTCCTGTCAATTTATAATCTGCCGCCGGCAGACGGTCATCCAACGTCCCGTATTGGCTCAGATTGATCGTGTCCTGCCGATGTTCCACGCGGACACCGGCCGCAAATGGCTTTGCTTCCATCGAAATGTTCTGTTCTTTCAATGCCTGAAATGTATCTCTCGCACTATGACCGATTGCAAGCACGCAGGCATCGCACGGAATCTCTTTTTGCTGCCCTGACTCATCTTTTACAACAACTCCCTCAATCCGTCCATCTGTGTTTTTAATTTCCATAAATTGGGTGTGGAAATAATACGCAACTCCCATTTCTTCCATCTCTTCGCGCATGGACTGGATCACTCCCCGAAGTCTGTCCGTTCCAATATGCGGCTTTGCCTGATACCGGATTTCCTCCGGTGCCCCATGCGCAATAAACGTATCCAGAATAAATTTCCGTTTTCCCGTCTTATCTTTTACTCCGGTGTTGAGTTTTCCATCGGAAAATGTGCCGGCTCCTCCTTCTCCAAACGAAACATTGGTCTGGGGATCAAGTTCGCCGCTCTTCCAGAAATGAGCTACTTTCTGCATCCTTTCCATCATCGGGCCGCCGCGTTCAATCAAAACCGGCTTGTAGCCGCACGAAGCCAGAAAATAAGCACACAGCAGACCGGCAGGCCCCGCACCGATGATAACAATCCGTTTTTCCGGCTCTTTCACCTGAAGTCCCGGAATTTCTTCTGCCAGCGAATGCTCCGGTTCATATTTTGACAAGTTCTTATTTTTTCTATTATGCTTTAAAATATCCTCTTCTCTTTTACCGGAAAATGCAACCGTATAATTACAATAAACATCCGGTTTTTTCCTGGCATCTATGCTTTTTTTAACAATTTCAAGATCTGTTATTTCTTCCGGTCTGATATGTAATTTTGCTGCCAGTTTTTTTTGTATTTCTTTTCTATTATCTTTGCGATAATCAATTTTACATTGTCGATACTGTAACATTTTATGCCTCCTGGTCTGCCGTGATCTGACGGGCACACAGGTAACCTGTCGCCCATGCAAAATGCAGATTATATCCTCCGCAGATTCCATCTGCATCAAGCAATTCCCCGGTCAGATACAATTTTTTTACTTTTTTTGACTCCATCGCCGGAATATCCACTTCGGACAGCGGCACACCGCCCGCCGTCACCTGTGCACGCTCCATCCCAAATGTATCCATAATCTTTACCGGATAGCGCTTTAATAATTCGGCTAAATTTTTCTTTTTTTCCAATACCTTTACCCATTTTTTATGAACAATGCCCTGCAAATAATCGTTTCCATATTTTCCCATCCATTGTCCCACTCTTTCTACGTCCCAGTCAGGCAGAAAATCCAGTTCACAGATCACCTGACTGCCTGCATCCAATGCAGCTGCCGCCTGCGAGCACAACTGAAACACCGGGATTCCGGAAATGCCATCTTTTACGATCTGAATCTCTCCCCGCTCATCTGCCACCTTTTTTCCATCAATCCAAAGGGAAACTGCTCCGGGCATCCGCACACCTGCTAACGTCTCCCACTCGGCACCCTCAGCCTTTAATCCGGTCAGCGCCGGGTACAGTTTTGTCACCTGATGTCCAAAACTCCGCGCAAGCAGATAACCGCTGCCATCTCCCCCACACGGTTTATTTGCCTTACCCCCACAGGCCAGCACGAATGCATCTGCTTTTACCGTCACGCCTCCCTTTGCATAAATCATGAATTCGCTGTTTTTATGTACGGCTTTTGTCACCTTGGAATCAAATAAAAACTGTACGCCACCCCGTTTGCAGGCATTGACCAGAAAGTCACGCACGGTAACCGCCTGCCCGGTATAGGGATAGAGATATCCGTCCCGTTCTTTATGGTAAATTCCAATTTCTTCCAGCATCTGAATTGCCCTATCTGCCGGAAATATTTCTAATATTTTTCCGATTTTTTCTTTGTCACCATGATAACAGGAAGTCTGCATATGCCGATTCGTGAAATTGCATCGGCCATTGCCGGAGGCTAATATTTTCTTGCCGGCAGCTTCATTTTTCTCGATCACAAGAACTTTTTTCCC
>DJNB01000011.1:37687-38616 GCA_002435545.1 Lachnoclostridium sp. UBA6475 | reverse complement strand
ATTATACCAAAACACTCGCTACACTTCAACATAAAAAGTAAACATATAACTAAATTGTAATAAGTTACCTCCATCCCCACTTTAATTAAGCTGACGCTTAAAAAGCGTTCATCACTTACTTTGTTAAATCGGATTCAAATTTTATATTTACAATCTAAATCAAACAAAAAACCGAACACATGTAATTACCTTATGTATCGTTTGCTTACCCACTCACGTAACCATATTCCATTACTATCTAGCTCAAGACTGCCAATTTTCTCTAAATCACTAATTAATTTAATATATTGTTCCCACGTGCAATTAGATGCCTCTATGTTTTCGTACAGAGAGCTAAAACATTCAAAACCTTTTTCTAATGTGATTCGTTGCTGTTGATTGCAGTTATCCCATAAAGCAACAACAACTATGGCTTGTTCTTTAGTTATCTCAACAGTTGTAACATCTCTAAGCATCTTCCAAATATTTAATGCTGCACATACTTTCAAAATTGGAATGTCCATTACAATTTCCACTGTGGCTGCGGTTAAATCGGGTAAAAATTCTATCAGATGGCGAATATTCAATTTTATATTTCCCGGTTTTATAGATTCTCCCTTATTGTAATTATTTAAAGAATCTACCATCAACATGTGCAGCATAGGAGGCTCTTGTTGTGGAGGTGTTAGCACAAGTCCCCCACTTTTAAAAAAACTTTGCAATATATCCTTTGAACTGATATCTTCCTCTCGCAATGAAATACTCGTTCTCTCAATAATCGAAAGAATTTCAGCTTGCTTAATCTGTAATAAATCATTTCTATTCTCTAACATAAGTACCTCCATATGCACTAATCTATCCACACAAATCCAAGTCTATTGAACTATGGTTTGGGAAGTATTCCTCACTCTGCTCGGCAACTTCCGATTGAGATTTCACCTGTTTTAAGA
>DJNB01000011.1:26983-37565 GCA_002435545.1 Lachnoclostridium sp. UBA6475 | reverse complement strand
CTTTCCCTTATTGTTTCCCTTGTGTTATATCGTCCCACCAGTGTTTACGAACTCTGATAAGGGCAAATACAAGGGTGCAGGACATCCGGTGGATGTCCGCTTTGCACCGACCGTAGCGAAGCGAAGACCACAAGATGTCCAGTGGACATCTGCTCTGTGCCGACCGGTTCACAACGTCCAGTGGACGTTGGCTCTGAACCGACCGTAGTGGAACGAAGAGCGGCAGCGGAGACCAAGAAAATCATATAAAACAGTATAACACAAAATAAAAGCGACATGGTGAACTGATTGGAATGCTTCTGATTTTTGCAACAAATGATTGATTTAACGATAAGGAAATTTGCAGATGTGGGTAGATGCAGAAGATTCACTTGAACTTTAATATTTCCTGTTAAAAAAATATGATAAAAGTCCCCCTTACTATTTTTGAAGGAGGACTTTTATTAAAATTTATTAGAATTTTCCATTCTGGTTTTGCCATGTGGATTTATCGGCAATCGTTTCCATTACATCCCAATGCTCAGCAATCTTGCCGTTTTCTACTCTCCAAAGGTCATAGTAAGCAGTTGGTTTATCACCAAAGGTACCTTCACTTACTGCCAGTACAAAGTTTCCCTGAGCAAGCACCTGATGAGTAGTAGTATAAATCATCTGAATATTCTGTTCAGCAAGTGCTGCAAGTGCTTCATTCAGACCGGATACGCCATCAGCAATGCCGGTGTTATGCTGAATATATGTGTCACCATCAAAATAGTCCGGTGTTTTGTCTAAATTATTGCCCTGCATAACATCATAAAGGAAATCTTCCACGAGTTTGCGATTTTCTTCAGTTTTGTCAAGATCGGTTACTTCCATGGTTCCGTCAATCTGTGTATGTCCTGATGGATTCGGCTCTGCCTTTGCAGCAAGGTTATCCCAGTGCTCGGCGATTTTTCCTTCGTTGTCAAATCTGAAAATGTCGAATGCTACCTGCTCGCCAGCACCTGCAAAATTGTAAACAGTCTGAAGAAGTACTTTGTCACCGTCTTCAAATGCCCGGATGTTTTCAACAGTGGTTTTTTCATCTGCCGAAGCCAAGTATTCGACAGAACCGATGAATGCGTCTCTTCCAGTACCATAGGCAAGGTTGTGCTGAATATAATCTTCTGCAAGCAATTCTTTAGCAATATCGGTATCTCCAGTTGCAAAAGTATCTATCAATGCCAGAGCTTTTTCAGTCTGGGTCTGTTCAGTTTTTGTCGATTCGGTCTCCTGTGTAGTTGCACTGGTGGAAGAAGCAGTGTTGTCAGCATTGTTGCTGGATGTTGAACATCCTGCTAATGCAGTCATTGTTAAAGTTACGGTTAAAAGAAGTGTGATAATTTTTTTCATAGTGTGAGTCCTCCTTAAATATTATAATGTATTTTAAAATTTGCCGTTCTGATTCTGCCATGTAGATTCATCAGCGATAGTTTCCATTACATCCCAATGCTCGACGATTTTGCCGTTTTCAACTCGGAAAAGATCGTAGTAACTTGTATGAGCACCACCAAAAGAGCCTTCACTTACTGCAAGACCGTAATTTCCGTCTGCAAGTACCTGATAAGTTTGATCATAAATCATCTGAATGCCCTGTTTGCCAAGAGCTTCAAGCGCTGCTCCGAGTCCGGAAAGCCCATCAGCAATTCCTGTGTTGTGCTGAATATAAGTATCTCCATCAAAATAGCTGGTCAGCTTTTCCGGATGCTCGCCACGGAGAACATCACCTACAAACGCAGAGACAATTTTGCGTGTTTCTTCTGCATTTACAAGTTCTTTTTCCATAGTACCGTCAATCTGGGTACGACCAGATGGATTTGGATCAGCCTTTGCAGCAAGATTATCCCAATGCTCAGCAATTTTTCCGTTGCTGTCAAAGCGGAAAATATCGAATGCTACCTGCTCACCAGCACCTGCAAAATTATAAACAGTCTGTAAGAAAACTTTGTCGCCATCTTCAAATGCACGAATGTTGTTGACAGTTGTTTTTACCGGTGCGGATGCGAGATAAGTTACAGAGCCTAAAAAAGCATCTCTGCCTGTACCGTAAGCCAGATTGTGCTGAATATATCCTTCAGCCAGTAAATTTTTTGCTGCATCTGTATCACCAGTTGCAAATGTGTTGATGAGTGCCAATGCTTTGTCTTTGTTTGTCATGTTAGTATCCTCCTATCTCAATATTTGAAATTTGTCAATACATCTCTCCGATATATTTTTGAAATTTATCTCAATACCTTTGACGGTATCAATTCATTGTTAATAAATCAGTTGCCTTGTTTATCCATACACTTACCCTATCAGTTCTCACTGGATCCGTGTCCTTACATTCCTTCATTCTGTTTTATGGATAAAGGTACAGGGTAGACTTTTGCTTGATTGCTGCCTCATTGGGCTGATGGAGGAACCCTCCTTATCCCTGTACCTGTATCGGCACTATAAATCTGTTAAGCCGCCTGTAGCTGACTCTTTCTATAACTTCCGAAGACAAGCTCCGGTTCATAATAAGCTTTCTTTTTCGACAGTGTAAATATAAGGGTAAGCACCTTTTTACTTATAACCACCAGTGCCTGCATCTTTTTTAACGGATTATTTTCCCTTGTTTTCAGGTAATCATAAAGCTGACGCAGTTCCTTATTGTTTGCCACCATGGTAAGTGAAATCTGATACAACACACTTCGAAGATTTTTTCTTCCCCTCTTTGAAATACATGTTCCACTCTTATTTTTCCCGGAACTATCCTCGATTAGGTTATATCCCGCTAAACGGCTCATCTGTCTTGCGTTCTCAAAACGCAACGGGTCTCCCAATTCACCCAGGCATGTTGCAAGTGAAACTACTCCTATTCCGGGTATGCTCATCAAGTATTCTGCTATTTCTGTTTTCTTCAGTGCTTCTGACATTTCCTCTTCCACTGATTTCAACTGGTTTGTTATTAGTTCCAGTTCTTCCATCAGTTGCTGTATTTTAAAGCGGGCTGCCTTTTCACCGTAATCAACACCTATACTGTCTTTCGCAGCTTCTATCAACTGGGCTGCCTTTTTCTGCCAACCGTCTTTTTGACTGCCTTTTTTATTTCGTCCAGCACACCATCTTCCCCTAATTCCAATATAAACTTAGGAATAGGGCATACTTTCAGAAGATGCATGGATGCTTTCCCTTTAAAAGGTTGTTTAAATACTGTTCCATACTCTGGAAAATATTCATCCAATACCGCAGTAATTGTATTGATAATGGATTTCTTTCTCTTATTCATACTGTGTCTGGTTGTTGTAAGTCCCCGCAATTCTGCATAAACATCATGAGGAAGATATGTCTCAAAATATCGTCCGTCTTTTACCAGCCTGGCTATGGTAAGAGCATCCTTTTTATCTGATTTTGTCTGGCTGTTATCATCCAGTTCCTTTGCCCTTTTGGTATGATATGGATTTACCAATACAACCGTGATTTTTGCCTGCTTTAACAGGAAATTTGCAAATGCCTTCCAGTAATGTCCGGTTGGCTCCATTCCAACAATAACCTTATTGAAATCTTCCTGCTTGCAAATTTCATAAATCCTTGTTAAGATAGCATTGAAACCATTCCGATTATTTTCAAATTTAAGAGCCTTATTATGCTCAATGCCACGGCAATCTACAAATCTTGCCCACTGGTTATGTTTTGCAATATCGACACCGACAATTAATGTCTCGAATGTGATTGCTTCAAGTTTTTTATTTAAGCGTTCCTTTAAATGGTTTCTTTTACTCATGTTATAAAATCTCCTTTGTTTTGTGATGTATTAAGTCGTCAAACTCATATACATCATACGGGGAGATTTTATTTATTGCAAATTTCATGTTCTATAGGAATGCTTATATGTGTGCGTATGATTAAAAAGTTTTTTCAGAAATGACATTTTGTTACCTCCCTTTCTGATCTAATGTTTGCCTGGGTGAATGATGAGCTTGCATCGTTCGTTTCCCTTGCTGTAACTATACTATAACACAGTCGGCACATTTGAAAAATGGCTGAAAATTTGTATAGGCTACAACTTGAAATTGTAGTATAATGTATGTGAAAGGAAGTGATAGCGATGGAATTTAAGCATATAGAATATTTTTTAAAAACCTGTGAGTACACATCTATGTCCAAAGCGGCAGAAGCACTTTATATCTCACAGCAGGCATTGAGCAGATGTATCGCAGGCATGGAACAGGAATTGGGCTGTCAGCTATTCCAAAGAACCGTAAAAGGAATAAGTCTTACCAAAGAGGGAATGTATCTTCTAAATAAATTTAGTCCTCTGATGACGCAGTATCATCATGTATTAGATGAAGTTACAGAACATTTCGAGAGTCAGCCCGTGAAGCTGCAATTCTGTTGTGCACCACTGATATTTCGATGTATTGATCCGGAGTTGTTGTTTGATTTTCAGGAGAAATATAAAAACATATCACTTGAAATGTTAGAATTGTCTGACGCAGACTGTGATAAATATGTTGAGGAAAACGTGACACACTTAGGACTTCTTGCAATTCCAGAGAATCGACATGGCGAAAAGATTCCATATACTTTGGTGAAAACATTTCCCTTATATCTTTTTGTGCACAAAGATAATCCTCTGGCAAAAAAACAATCGGTGAATTTTTCAGAACTGAAAAATGAGAATTTCCTAATGCTTGACAAGAAATCGTATTACAAAAATCTGGTGTGGCATTATGCAAAAAGATATCATTTTGAACCGAAGGTCGCCTTTGAATCATCGGATGCAAATCAACTGATCAGTCTGGTAAATAAGGGGCGTGGAGTCGCATTAAGTCTTGAACCGATGTATGATCAAGGCGTTTATGGAAATCTTGTGATGGTTCCATTCGATGATAAAGATATTACATGGAGTATTGCTTTCATTTATCAGGATTACGAACGGCTGAGTAATGCAGCACATAAATTTATGTCATTCATAATAGAAAATGTTAGATAAAAAGATTCATTTTAATTTTTTGATTCTATATTAAAAGTGGACAGCCCCCAATTGGTGAACTGTCCACTTTTTTTAATAATATTCTCGTTCTTCCCACCAGTCTTTCACTTAACATCGGATTTCAATATAATCACATTCTCAGGCAATAACAGTACAATAAGATTTATCGGATGGATATTTCAACAGACGCTTATAACAATCCACTGTATATTTTTAAATCTTCATCCTTAAACACATTAAAGATTACCTTTTTTATTCTGCTGTCTTTGTTAAGATACTGCTTTACAGTGTCCGTTGCAATTTCAGCAGCCCTCTGCTGCGGAAAACAGAATACACCTGTAGACAAACAACAGAATACAATAGATTCCACACCAGTATCAGCTGCAAGCTTTAGGCACTCTGTGTAACAGCTTGCGAGCAGTGCTTCATCTTCTTTTGTGACTTTCCATTGTATAATAGGTCCTACCGTATGAAGAATATATTTTGCCGGAAGATTGTAGCCCGATGTTATCTTTGCTCTGCCGGTTTCCTCTTCATGCCCCTGCTTTGCCATAATCTCATGCATTTTCAGACGCAGTTCAACTCCCGCATAAGTATGAATAAAGTTATCAATACAAGCATGCATCGGCGAAAAACATCCAAGCATCTGTGAGTTGCAAGCATTTACGATCGCATCGCATTTCAGTGTCGTAATATCGCCCTGCCAGATATATAAACGCGAATCGGATTTGACAGGTGAAAGTGTGTCAACATCTGTGATTCCACGCTCTATATTTCTTTCTGTAAGATACTCATCCTGTATTTTCAAAAAATCATTACTGATTGGTCTTGGCGGTCTGATATTCATAAGTGAACGGAGCAGATTTTCCTGTCCCTGCTTATCCGTAGGAATGTTCTGTCTGCCAAACCGTATTTCTTCTTTTAAAAGATACTGAATCAGATATTTTCTTCGCTCATCCTGTGTCATAATACACTCTCCCTTATATCTGCAATTGCCTTTGCCATGTCACCGCCAATACCGATTGCACGTTCCCCGAAGCTTTCCGGCACTACTGCTTCGTCCATATTCAGGCGTATCAAGCTGTATGACGAGTGCTCCCTCACCATTTTTTCAAAAGGAAAACGTATTATAATCGGCGTATTAAATCCAACTCCAAGTTCCAGAAGAACAACCTTTTTATCTTTATTCTGTTCCACAAAACCCGCATACCTGTCGGCTGCCTCATGCCACGCTTCATCTTCCACAAAATAATTATCACAACGTAGATTCATAGCCATATTGCCGCCACACACCGGACATTTGGGTACAAGTTCCGATGGAATCAGGCAGTTTTTTCTTGCTTCATCCATTTTACGAAACAGTTCTTCCGCATCATAAGTCTTTGGATGACAGGCTTTCTGGCACTGGATTTTTCCATAGTCTCCCTGTGTTGCAAATATTCTTTGTTCATCAAATCCCGCTTTATAAAACTGATGATCCACATTGGTTGTCAGTACAAAATATTCCTTGTCTTTCACAATATCATAAAGCTCGGTATAAAACGTCAACGCCGGAGGATCAAAGCGGTTCATCAATGCGTGTTTTGACCAGTATCCCCATTTTGCCTCCTCGGACGGATACGGATAAAATCCGGCTGTATACATATCTGTCATGTAGTGCCCACCGTATTTTTTTATAAATTCTGCAAAATTGTCCGTAAACCTTTTGCCGCCATACTGGATTCCTGCCGCTGTCGATGCCCCGGCTCCTGCCCCGATGATAACACAGTCTGCATTTCTTATATACTCTGCTGTCCTGTCAATCTGGTCTTCATATGCATCCTTTTGGAATACATAATCCCTTGCCGGAATACTGCATAAAAAATCCTGCCAGTTAATATGCCCTTTTCTGATTTTCTTAAAGATCATAGCTTAACCTCTTTTCTTAATACACTGCTTCGGACAAATTTCTGCACATCTTCCGCAATGCAGACAATGATTCTGGTTGATAGTAACCGGAACTGAAGATATATCAATACACTTTTGCGGGCATACAGAATAACACAACTTACATCCGATACAGTCTTTTCCAACAAAATAACCTGTCTGAACAGCTTCGGTTTTCCCGATTGTTATAGTATCCCTCACAATATTTGATGGATTGCTGATATCAAAATACTCTCCCTGTGCCTCATACAACCGAAACACTTCGATTGCATCTTTCGTATCTCCCGGATAGATTTTCTTCATATAAGGATTTTTTTCAAACATAATATCAAGATTCTTTTTTCCGATGTTCTTTATTTTTCCACGCAGGGACACCGCAATTTTGTCTTTTGTTGCGGATATTGCCACATACTGCTGATCCATTAACTGGTCATAAAATGCTTTTCCCTTTGCTGTAAGGAAATACACACCTTCTTCATCATAGTACATCATATCTATGATTCTTGTCTGAGGATGTCCATCTGAACCTATCGTTGCAACTGTTGTTGAATGAATTTCATCCACAAGAAGTTTGAGATAATCCATTTTTGTCATTTCAAATTCTCTCCTTTCAGTCTTCTCTCATCCGGACTTTACCGTCGGTTATGGAATTGCACCATATCAGCTTTTTGCTCGCAGACTATACTGCCGGTCAGGAATTACACCTTGCCCCGAAGACTGTATTTTTTTGTTGATTACCTGTTATTAAAATTCATAAGGTGGATTTCCGGAGAAATCTGCGATTACACCATGAGGATTTTCAAGATAGAATACCTCAAAAATAGGATTATCTGCTGTCTGGTACTGTCCCTTAACGATTGGATTATTCATGCATCCTTCCTTTACACTCTTGTTGTCCTCAAATACTGCTTTACCATGAATACGAATCCATGCATATTCTGGCGAAGAAACAGAAACTTCTACTTCAGGATTTGCTAACATATCCTTGTAAACATCCTTTGTGTTGTTTGTACAAAACCAAAGCTTTCCATCCTGCTCAAAGCAGAACATGAATGGACGGCATTTTGCCTTTCCATCTCTTCCGACTGTTGCTAAATACTGAACTGGATTTTTCTGTAAAAATTCTACTATTTTCTGCATTTTAAATTACCTCCTTAATTTGTTGTAACATTATTTGTTACATCTTATGTTTGTACTGTAGCACTTGTTTGATGTAATGTCAATAGTTACATCAAACTTTTTGTAACTTTTTTTGTTACAACTCCCTTTAAAGGTTTTGCATTGATTGCAACAAATAAAAAAGGCTCCGAAAATTGTGATGATATAATCACGCATCCGAAGCCTTCTGTATGCTACTCTTTCTCTGTATACATTGCAATATCTTTTTTCACATCAGCAAGTGTCATTTCTGAAAGTTTTTCCTCCATCGCCCTCTGTACCTCTAACAGCCTCTTATCAAGAACATGGTGAATATTCTTTCCTACCGGACATTTCTGATTGGGATTCTCATGAAAATGAAATAGTTCTTCATCTGGTGAACACTCCACTGCTTTATACACATCAAGGAATGTAATCTGCTCCAATGGTCTGGTAATTGTCACACCGCCTGTCCCTCTTGCAACTTCAATAAGACCAGCAGCCTTTAATTGTTGCAATATTTTACGGACAATCACCGGATTGGTTCCAATGCTTGCTGCCATAAAATCACTGGTCATCTTCTGATCTGAAAATGTATCTATACAGGCAAACATATGGATTGCCATTGTAAATCTGCTTGAAATCTGCATTATAAACACCTCTCTTTGACAATAATCATATCAAAAAACAGATGTAATTTCAATGGTTACATTGTTGTTAAAAATCTAATATAAATATAATCAATAGTCTGCTTTAGAAAAACAGGAAGATACTTTACAAAATCTTCCTGTTTTTCTTTTTGTTTTAGTAATATCCTCGTTCTTCCCGCCAGTCTTTCACATAGCATCTTATTCCGATATAAACCACATGCACCAGAAAAAGCAGTGCAATGAGGTTTATCGGAATAACAGATTTTATCCATTCACCGAAGTAGATCACGATAGCTGTACTCATTATCGCCATCATAATACTGATGATATCCCAGCAATATTTCCGGTAGATTTTTCCAACCTGATAGCCAATTCCGATTTGTTTAATTTTCAAAAACGGAATCCTTTCTATTCCACTATTTTTTATCACCATACTATTGCTTCCGTATTAAAATTATCTATAATATCTTCTTATACGACAATCTCCGCTATCATTAAACTCCTCTATCTCATATCGCACCGGACCGTCCTCATATATTTGAGCATAGAGTAAACTCAGCTTTTCTGTCCTTCCGCAAACTTCAGTCCACTCATCGGGTAAATCAATTTCAAAATTTGCCTCTGCAGTCTCACATTCTGATTTCCGAGTCGAAGTACTGTTCCTGAAAATAAGTTTTCTCCCTGATTTCTTCCTTAATAAATTCATTTGATGTAATATCTCCATGTACTACAGCAAATTGCACCTCTTCGGAAGAAAAAAACTCTTTTAAAATTCCACCGATAGCATTTTCATCACTTGGCCCTTCTACAATCACCGCAATAACTTTTTTCTCACTCATCAGAAAGGCTCCTTCCTGCTTTACGAAATGCTCGCGCAATCTTTAAACTATCCGTCTCTTCATAAATCGCCTCATCCTGTCCCCCCAGAGTAATGCTTCTGATATACATGCTGCGAAGATTGTTATTCTCCTTCACTCTCTTCATATGGATATAGCGATTTTCCGGATTAACAGTTGAAAACATAATACTGCTCTTATCAAGCATCTCAAGAGCTCGTAAGTTATGAGATGTAAAAATCAGCTGTCCCTTAGCACTCTTTTGAAAAATATCAAGCAGCTCTCCAAGCATATATTCAAAAATTCCTGCATCTAATTCATCAATCACAAGACAAATTGATGGATTTCCAAATGCCTGAATAAGCACATTCAAGATAGAAATAATCTTAATAATTCCCTCTGATTCCATACGAATAGGAATCGGATTTTCCCCTTCACGCACAGACATCAACTCTACCTTCCATCCTTCTTCGCCAGAATCTAGTGCCTGTTTTCCATAATCTTTCACATCAATCATCATTCCTGGAATGATTGTATATAATACAGTATTTATTTGTTTAATAATGACATCCAAAATTTCCTTTGTTTCAACATCTAATACAACCGGTTCAGTCAAAGGTATCGCAAAATCTCCCTTTGCACCAATCTTATTATTTTCTATACGAAAAGCCATTGGTAAAAAGAAATTTGCTGTTATCATTCCTAAATGAGTATTCCTAATAACAAATAAATCCTTAAAAGAAAATTCAAATAAGGCTTTGATTACATTAGAATAATTCTTAAATTTATCCTCAACTTTTTGACAGAAAATTTCTCTACTGCTCTCTCCAAAAATAAAAGAACAATTACTTTTCTCTGCCATCTTTCTGGCCACGATTAAATCGGTTCTTCTCTCTTTATCCTTACCAATTAACTCATCAAGTCTCTTTTGTGGTTTAAAAATACTCTCCGGCTCGCAGCGTATATAATCCATGAAAACATTCTTATTCGTTCTCTTTCCATCCTGGTTAATTGCACAATTCAAAAACTCTCTCTCTATTACAACATCACCATCG
>DJNB01000011.1:4577-26959 GCA_002435545.1 Lachnoclostridium sp. UBA6475 | reverse complement strand
CCATCCTTTTTTCTCAACTCAATATTGTATCCAACCTCATATATTTTTTTCTTACCAAATATCTTAAATTCTGCACTCATATGAGCCGCATCATCGTCCACTCCAATATAATCACTTATACTCTGATCAATGGTCTCACCAATCATTATCTGCTGGAGGAAATATAAACCATCTACAACAGCCGTTTTTCCTGAACCATTCTGTCCATAGATTCCAAGAATCTCTGCACCGCCAACATTAAGTGATTTTTCATTATCCATAGGCATAAAAATAGTACCTTTTTTAACATTTTTGATATTTTGCAATGTCAATGAAGACAAACGAACAATAAATTCTCCCATTTTGTCACCTCCACAATTCGTCTTTGTACAAAACTATAATAACATATTCTCCATTTTTAGTCAATATAATCTCCATCTTGATACATTTTGTTCTATTTTTCAAATTTTGATATTGTTTTGCGCCGCTATATCCTTTTTCTGTTCATTTAGATCTTCACAAGAATTACATTGTTTGTCATATATCAACCCTCCGCACATTCCTCTTTCCCAACTAGCACAAATAGAAATCACTCTTCGATTTCTATTTCGTCAATCACTTCAATCCGCAAAAGTTTCGTTACCTGCTTATTCTTTTTATCCGTATAGCAGATCTTCATCCATTCATCATCTGCATCCAAAATCGTGCAGGATAATTCTGTTTTTCCTACAAAATCCAGAATAGCCTCCGACTTAATAGTACATTGTTCGCCTACAAGATCATCAATCAACTTCGACATATAATTATCTCCTTTCTGTTTTTTCTCCAATTGTTTTACTTTTGCTTCCAGCCGCTTTACCTTTCGCGGATATGCTGAATAGCAAAGCAGCAAAACCAATGCTATAATTCCACAATATTCCATAGTTATCTCCTTTTCTTCTCATACAGGAAGATTATTTGAATCTGCTGTGCCCCCACCAATCGGGTATTAATTCAATTAATCTCACCGTCTTTCTTGTTTCATAATCCATTAAAATCTCAATATCACCACTTTCCTTATCCAGCTGCATCATATATTCCCGGCATGCTCCACATGGTGCTCCCACACTGCCGTCTTCAACGACCGCAACCATTTTATCTATTTTACTTTCTCCATTTGTAATCATATTTGCAATCGCATTTCTTTCTGCACACATTCCTAACGTGCTCGCGGTATCAATACATACACCAACATATATATTTCCACTTTTCGTTAATATCGCTGCCGCAACGCCTCCTGCCTCAATGAACGGAGAAACCTCTCTTGCATTTTGAACCTCTCTTGCCCTATCATACAAAATTTTCCAAATATCTTTTTCCATATTTTTACTCACTTTCAATTACTGCATATACACCATAATGATCACTTGCACATAAATTAATCTCAGAATACACTTTTGTTCCAAAAACATCACATTCAACTAATCTCGGAAATTTAACCGGATATGTATTTCTAAAAAATATACGATCAAATCTTTGATTTATTTCTATTGTATTATCGTGAAATCTTGGATTATTACGGAAATCCAAAGTGCTTTTTACTGCCTTTCCATTTACCTCGGTCGAGGCTAATGCCAGGTCATAATAACATGGATTCGCCTCAATTTCATACAAAGAGCATTCTCCCTTCAGCATTCGAAACACATCAGAATCATTGCCGCTATTAAAATCTCCCAAAACAAAAACATAATCACAATTTTTTTCAGCAAGTCTGGAAACGATTTTTGAAATATATTTTTCGCGCTTAATAACACTATCCCATGGCAGGTGCATATTCACTATTCCCAATGTTTTCAAATTGTACTGAATGGCAGCATATTGCGCATTGACGTACATCCAATCTTCCTTTTCAATAATTGGATAGGCACTAAGCAGACAAATGCCTCCCTCATCATTTCCATAACTAATAAAATAGCAACTCATCTCCAGTTTATCTGCAAGTTCATAAGCCATTGTTTTATCTTTTACCTCTTGTAAACATAAAATATCCGAGTTTATCTTTTGTATTTCCTTTGCTATGCACTCGGCCCGAAAAGGCATCCCCTCATCACTATTCCAAATATTATATGTTGCCAAACATAATCTTTTTTCACATTTCCTCACTATACATCCCTCTCCTCCATAACCAATTCCATTTCTAAGCATTTACAACACAATTTTCCAAGTCCCGAATTTTGTCGCCCACATCTTCCGGGCAATGAGCATCCGATGAAGTAATAATTTTCACATGATTTTTCTTCAATGCCCGAAGTAATTCCTTCTCCCATCCCATATCATTCTCCCGGACTGCTGGAAATCACCTTGCCGGTATTCCAGAGTGTCACTGCCCTTTTCGCTGCCTCCAGCCGCTCTTCCTCGGAGTGGAAATCAATCGTCACCGAATGACATCCGCACTCCAGACACATCACATAATAACCACAGCCACATTCCTCTTCCAACAGTGCGCCGCCTTCACAGAGCGGGCAGTCACTGATCTCTAACATTTCTTCGATATTCATATTCTTATTCCTTTCTTTTTGACCCGTTTTAATTTTTCCTCCCAAAACCACCACAGGGCGCTGCACGCAGCGCCCCATTCCTGCTTTTATTTGTAACTATTCAGTTACCATTATTTTACAAACTTATCCAAATCCACGCGGTCAAACACTTCCAATGCTCCCCCACGGGTGGCGTTGAAAATCTTCACATGGTGTTTGATGGCATGTTCTTTCAAAAGGGTGTACGCATTCAGCGAACCATCCAGGAAATATTTCTCGTAATCATCGCTCTGGATGCCAAGGCGGCGCATACGGTCCACAATCTTTTTGGCATCACGCTGCTTCAATTTGTCGTCCGTATAACCGTTGATAAAATGCGTATTTCCGGTAAATGTCGAGGTGCAGTCACAGCCGATCAGATAAATCTCGGAAAATCCCATGTAAACCGCCATCTCGATCATCAGCGACATCACCGTCGAACCGGACGGGATATAATATGCCAGCGGAGAACGTTTTACTTTGTACTTATCTTTTGCGATATTGTACAAAATAACCGGATTTTTCGGTTTCTCACGGAAAATGTTATACGTCGTAATATTGGTAAATAATGGAATATTTCCAATTGCCTCGTTGATCTCCTCGCTCTGGAATTTCGCACAAATGCGGTCAATCAGGAAATAATAATCCGGACGCCAGGTCGTCTGGTCAAATGCTTTTGTCACAAGGTTACAGCCAAAGGTGATCTCGCCATTTTTCTGGAGTCCTTCCAGATCGGAAAGACGCATACTTGGGCCGTTTCCAACGAGGAAACAACGCTGTCCCTTGTGCTTGTTTTTGTAAGAATATAACAGCTTGCTGTTTGCCGTACGGCAAAGTCCCATACAACGGAGCATACCGGAAAAGGCAATATAGCCGTCACGAAAGCTCTTCCGGATGACATTCTTCGTATGGATGACCCATTTATAAAAGCGGAATGCCGGCCCAAGATCCGTTTTAATCGTCTTCTCAATAACACGGCGTGCCGCATGGGCATCGTCGAGGTAATTGAACTTTTCCGTAAAGGCTTTGTATTTCTCATCGTATGTGAAATTGGCAAACTGATCCAAAATTGCCTTTACAAGGTCATCCTGTGTCTTTACGATCGGACCAGGCAATTCGTTGATATCAAAATAAAAGTCGCGGATCTCACCCTGATATTCATCGAGATCATACATATAAAATACCATCGGGCGCTTCAAGTCGCCATAATCAAACATCGTCGAAGAATAGTCCGTGATCATAAGGTCACTGATGATGTACAGATCATTGACATCATCGACCAGCGTTACATCGATCACACCCGGCACATCATTTGCCACATCTTTGAATCCGATCTGATGGTGTGCGCGGAACAAAAGGACGTATTCGTCACCAAGCTGCTGCATCAGTTTATTAAAATCAAGTTCTGTATTGTACTGGAATCCTTCACCCTTTTTAAACTGGTTATCGCGCCAGGTCGGCGTGTACAGGATCACTTTCTTTCCCTCCGGCACACCGATCTCTTCCTTGATACGTTTGACATCTTCCTCGGTAAATTTAAAAAGTGCATCATTTCTCGGATAACCGGTTTCCAAAATAATATCTTCTTTATGACTCTTATCAAGACGGAACGAGGAGATCATCTTTTCGCTGTAAAAACGGGATGGCGAGATAAGATAATCCATTTTGCGCCCCTTGATATAATATTTTTTGTGCATTTCTGCCAGGGACTGTCTCGGATCCACCTCAAACTTGATATCATTTCCTAGACGCTTTAACGGCGTTCCGTGCCAGGTTTCAACGTACACCTGATGCGGACGCGGAATCAGATAATTCGGCAGGGCTACATTGTTAAACCAGTATTTTGCTTTCGCATAAAGGATAAAGGCCGAGCGGGAATCCTTTTTTACGACACGCGTATGCCGGCGCACTTTCAAATCCCTATGCGCCTCCACATCATTTACGATCCATACAAAACGAAAATCACGATATCTTTCATCCTGCATCAATTCTTCATAGATAGCGCGCAAGTTTCCGCCACAGCGTTTTCCGCTAAACGCCTCAAAGACGATCAAATGTTCATTTAAAATCGGATGGGTAAAACACTGCCACCAAAATTTCAATCGTTTCTTCAAAAACCGCTTATTTTTATTTGAAAGTAAGCCACTCATAAATATCCTCCAATTAACTCCATATCATAATGGTTTTTCCAAATTCTTTGTGTATATCCGCCTCAAAAGCCTTCCGCATATCGTCGATAGAACGTATTTTAAATACGCCGCCTACAATATTCTGCAAATACTCCGGAATCTCCGGATTGGTCTGATACAATTCAATCGTTTTGATAAAATCTTCTCTGCCGCTCCGGCTGCTGCCAAACATCCGAAGCCCTTTCTCAAGTATCATACGGGTGTTGATCGAAACCGGATTTTCCGACACTCCCAAAATCGCGATCGTGCCTTCCGGGCGGATATAATCAATGATCTGATTGATCGCTTTTGGAGATCCTTCGCCGCCGACACATTCAATCGCATGATCAATCTGTAACTCTTCCGGGATCCGGGAAACCACATACGTCTCATCGGCAAAGGTAAAATCTGACAATTTGTCGCGATTTACACCAAAGATACATAATTTCGTATCCGGAAACATTGCTTTAAAAAATACGGCCGTGATGTAACCTAAGTTTCCATCCCCCCAGATACCAACGCACTCCCGCCGCTTATGAGCAATCTTGTCAAACCGGCTGAGAGCATGAACACTGACCGAAACAATCTCGGTAAATGCTGCGACAAGCGGATTAAGATTTTTCGGGAGCCGCACCAGCCTGTCTCTGCGGATGTCCACTACATCCTGCATGAAGCCGTCAAAACCGCTTGCACGGAATTTGGAATCTCTGCGATAATTTTCTGCAATGACCGGATCTTCACTCATCGGGGTATTCGGAATCATTACTACTTTTTCCCCTGCCTGAAATTCCCCTTCCGGGTCATAGACAACCTGTCCAATCCCTTCGTGGATCAGCGCCATCGGCAATTTCCGGCGCAGAACATCTTCTGCACGCTTTCCCTGATAGTATCTCTGATCGGCATTGCAGATGGACAAGTAAGTTGGTCTGACGATCACTTTTCCGCTTGTCAGATCAATATCTGTAAATTCTACTTCAAATCGTCTGGGTGCCACCAGACGGTATACTGCGTTCAGCATAGTCTAATCTCATCCTTCCGATTTGTTGTTTTCTTCCCCTTTGATCAGAGCCTCTGCCACACGCAGATCGTAAGGATACGTAATCTTGATATTAAATACCTCTCCGTCCACAATATGCACTTTCTCGCCCTTCATAACAAAAATCTTTGCCGCATCGGTCAAAAGTTCTTTTTCTTTCGGGCTGAGTGCCTGATACAATTCGCGAAGTTTCAACGCTTTAAAGGTCTGTGGTGTCTGTCCCTGATACATTTTACGGCGCTCCGGAATATCACTGATCACCACATTGTCTTCGCTGCAAACGATCGTATCCGTCGCTGCCACCGCAGTATCGCAGGCACCATATTCTTTTGCATAGCGGATGTTTTCCTCTAGGATCCGCTGCGTCACAAAAGGACGAACCGAATCATGTGTGACAATGATCGTATCTTCATCGAGATTGCCTTCCTGCTCAATGTAAGCGATGGAATTCATAATCGTCTCATTTCTCGTCTCGCCGCCTTCAAGAACCACAATTCTTTCGGTATCTTTCATATATTTACGAACGAGGTTTTTGGTGTGTGTGATCCATTCGGTCGGACACAGAACCAGAACCTTTTCAAATTCGCTTTGCATGTAAAATTTTTCCAGTGTGTGGATCAAGATGGGTTTGTCTCCCACCAAAAGATACTGTTTTGGTTTTCCAACATTTCCCATACGGCTTCCAACGCCACCGGCAAGTACTACTCCATAAATCATAACTTCCTCCATTCCACCAGAATAACAGCTGCAAAATTTCTGATGTATTTACTGTTGTACTTCTGTCTCTATTTTAATGCTTTTTCGCCCAAATGTAAAGAACTGCTTTAAACGCGTTTTTTTCTGAAGCGGAGCAGCAAACAATATCCTCTTTTCTGTGCGAAGCATATACTGTCCTAAAAAGGCATAATCCCCTTTGGTATCCGGCACCATCCGGAGTGACCGGGAAAACGTCATGCGCACCCTCGCCCGGTACAGCTCATGATAGCGGTACATAAATCGAAGTCCGACCGGCTTATTTGTCAGGGAAATCCCGGCTTCAAATCTTTTTCGCGTATGTCTGCGCTGTCCCAGATAATAGATATCTTTTTCTGTCGCCGAAAAGGAAATCTCACGGTTTCGATTATCCATCGCATAATAGAGAATTTCCGGGTCATCGACCGGATGAATGACCTCGCCCCGTACTACCAGCTTTTTCTTCTCATACCGGATATCCGTCACTTCATATGGCACATCCTTCAAGGAAGTAACAACAAGATTATGATACTTTAATCTGCCGCTCCGATATACAAATTCCGGCAAAATATCCGTCCGGCTCTTCGCCTCAAGAAGCCAGATCTTTACATCACTTGGAATCTGCTCACATCTGCATATAATATCTTCCCCAATATCTTCCAGGATGGAACAAAACTCTTCTTTCAGTTTCTCACTCATTCCCTCCTTTTCCGTAAATCCGGCATGATACAAATTCTGAATCATCAAATGCTGGAAAAAGGGAAGAACTTCTCCCTGTGCTTTTTTCAGCCGCTTCCATATATTCTTACTGGCAACGATCGGCGTCGGATATTCTCCGGCATCCTTCCACGTACGGCTGCGGTTCGGCTCTGTTACTACCTCTTCTTCCCGCCGCTCATACACGGCAAATTTTTCTGCCGTCTCATACATACGGCAGAGAAGGGCGAATTCTCCCTCGCTCTCCTTTTTCCGTATCAGGGCAGCAAACTCCGGGCGTACCAGCAGACGGGAAGCATCGATCGTTCCCACATTGTAATGCTCTCTGACATACGCCATATGCTGTTTTCCCTCCACCGGTTCATCGGAAACCACCACCATCATCACATCCGGCTTCAGCGAAGCAAGAAAGGCATCCAGGCTTTTCCGCTCCCGCTTTGTAAGGACAAGCGCATCTTTTCCCGGCACATATTCTTTTGTCAATTCTTTCCAAAAAACAAATGAATGTCTCAATCCAGTCTCCTTATCTCATCATATACACGTTTACAGTTATCCTGGTCAAACCAGCGGTAAAAGGCATTGCCACGCTCATCGTACAGCGGCTCCAGCACACAGTCTTTCTCAATTGCCTGTATCAATGCCTGTATTGTTGATTCGTAATCATAACACACCGGTCCCAGCCCGTCTCTCTCATAATCAAAGTACCCTTCCGAATACACCTGTCCCTGAAAGAACGTATCTTTATCAAACTGGGCATAGATCACCGGCTTTTTCAGATACGCAAAGTCAAATGCGACACTGGAAAAATCTGTAAGAAGCAGGGCGTTACTGCGAAACTCCTCCTGGTAATCAATTCCATTCTGCATTACTTCGATGATATCATTTCCGGTAAAATCTTTCAACTGCACTTTATGATGGGTATGCAGGAAAAATTTACCGCGGTATCCTTTTTCTCGCATGACCTGAAGCAGTCTCTCATCATGAATCAGCGCATTATAAAAACGGTAAAATTCGGAATATTTAAACAACGGATTATAAATGCGTTCCCCGGTATCATTGTTCAGCCGGCAGGCAAGGGCAGCACGCCATGTCGGCAGGATCAAGATCGTCTTTTCCGGCGCCTGATCCTGTTTTAAATTGTCATATCTTGGAAGTCCCGTCAATTTAACGACCGACTCATCATAAAAATAATCGCCGTTTATAATCGATTCATATTCCGGTTTTGCAGACGTAACAAACATCTGCAGATTTTTATTAAACCGGTTCAGCCACTGCGACAGATCGTCCTTGATAATGCCGTGCTGCAAAAATACAAAGTTGTACTTGTACAGATCACGGATATACTCACTGTCGTCATCCCACGGATTGAAGATGTTATCTTCCCCCTGTGAGGATATGATATTTTTTGCCAGTAATACAAATAATTTATAATGAAACTTCCGGAACGGGAGCACCGGTCCGACCGCTTTCATTTTCTCGTAATCCACACTATCTTCTGACAGCGTAAACCTGGATTTTATATCGTTTTCTTCCGCACGTTTCAAATATTTGTAAAAATGCTCGGCGTTGTCACCTGCCACATTGATCCGTTCCATGACAAGCCACCGCTCTTTTCGCAAAAACGGGCGGATAATATGCGCAAGAATCCGGTATCCGGCAATTTCTTTTTTCCCATCTTTCAAACATCGCTTTAAGAGCGAAGCCTCTTTTGCCAGATGTTTTCCAAACCGTTTCTTTTCCACATATATCTGTGTATTTTCTGCATTGGCACTCACGATAAACCCATGATTATGGAAATACAGCTGCTCTACGTTTGGACTTAAATGGGAAAATTTTCCAACTTTAATAAATAAACGCTGCGGCATATTGTCCTTATATTTTCCATATACTTCATAGGTTGTCCCGGCTTCCAGAGGAAGCTGGATCTCATAGCCGCGCACACGCATGATTTCCTCGCCAAATATGACGGCTTTCCGGAATTCTGCCGGCTTAGAAACAATCGGAAAAACATCCCCCTTGTCATTTTCCACGGTAATGGTAATATCCTCTGCAAACGGACACCAGATCCGCCCGGCAAGTTCCAGACAATCTTCCCTGATATTCAGTACATCCACCGAAAACAACGATTTTGCCTGCAGACTGTACATTTTAATGTTTTTAAAATACAAGGCACCGCGGCGGTATACCAATTCTTTACGGATGTCTCTGCCATACTTAAGAGAAAGCGCATACAATTTATATTCCACATACATTTTATCCAGATGACAGATCAGATCGTCATCCATATACTGGAGCATTTTTCGAAGCCATTCTTTATACCATTCCTGCTCTTGTTCCGTTAATACTCCATTCAGATCATCGCGCAGACGCCACTGGAAATCATACAGGATCAGGTATTGGATGTACAAAAGTACCGTGCCGTATTTATCAATGGATTCCTGAATCAATTCCAGATAATAATGTTCCGGCGTATCCAGATACCACTCTTTTGAAGTTCCTTTATTCTGAATGGCAGAGGACGCATTTACACGTTTGCGGTACAGATGAAGTGCCTCCGACACCACACCGTATTTGAGTTTATCCAATATAATCGAATTTACAAATTTGGAATCTTCTGCAAATTTTAATTTTTCATCAAACTTATACTTACTTAGAACTTCTGCTTTCACAAAAGAAGCTGTCACATGCATCTGAATATACGTATATTTTTCGAGGACATCGATGATACGGCTTCCCGGTTCGTATTTAAAATATAACCAATGGTATTCATCCAGAGCCTCAAAAAATTTCTGCGGACACGCAACGAGATCAATTTTATCCTGCCGCTTTTCAAAAAAATCATAGACTGCCTGAAAACTCTCCGGCGTCCATTTATCGTCAGAATCCAGAAAATTTACATATTTTCCCTCTATTTTTTCGATTCCATAATTTCTGGCTGCACTTACCCCTTTATTTTCCTGCTTAAGATAAAGGATATTTTCAGGATACTTTTCACCATATGCCAGACAAATTTCCTCACTGTTATCTGTGCTTCCGTCATTGACAAGGATAATCTGGATATTTTCTTTAAATCCAATGGTCTGCCCGATCACGGAATCCAATGTCTCTGCCAGATACTCTGCCACATTGTAAACCGGTATGACTACCGAAAATTTGTATTTGTAATCCATCCTGTCTCCTTTCCTCATGATAAATCCGGTGCAAACGCAGTAACATGATAACGGCACCAATTCAATTGTATCAAATTGGTGCCTCTTTTTGTTTTTTACAATTATTTACATACTTCTGTGAAGTACGACTCTAACGCAGCTACAATCTCTGCACCAGCCTGTTCGCTGCTTCCTTTCACAAGATAATACATCTTGATCTTTGGTTCTGTTCCTGATGGACGAACCAAAACGTTGATATCGTCTTCCATATTAAATTCAAGTACGTTGGATTTTGGCAGATTTCCAATTCCTGCCTTATAATCCTTCACATCGATCACTTTATAACCAGCTACCTCTTTTGGTGCGTTGGTACGAAGGCTTTCCATCAGATCTGCCATCTTCTTCGCTCCGCTGGCCCCTTCAAAGGTAATGGACTGAAGTGCTTCTTTGAAATAGCCATATTTTTCATAGAGCTGATTCAACATCTGTACAAGGGAAATTCCCATCGCTTTGTAATGAGCAAACATCTCGCAGATCAAGAGGGACGCATTCACGCCATCTTTGTCACGGACATGTCCGCCGCTGAGATAACCATAACTCTCTTCAAAACCGAAGATATAACGGTCTACTTCGCCGTCTGCTTCCAAAAATCCGATCTGCTCGCCGATAAATTTGAAACCGGTAAGCACACGTCTGACTTCTACACCGTAGTCAGCGGCGATCTTATCGATCATTTTTGTCGATACAATGGTTGTTACAACCACCGGATTTTTCGGCATTGTTCCGTTGGCTTTATACGTCTTGCAGATATAGTCAAAGAGAAGAATTCCCATCTGGTTACCGGAGATCAACTGATAATCGTCGCCCTCTCTGACTGCTACGCCGACACGGTCGCAGTCCGGATCGGTTGCCAGAAGAAGGTCGCTTCCTACTTCTTTTGCCTTTTTCAATCCCACTTCCAAAGCCTCACGGATCTCCGGATTCGGATATGGACATGTGGTAAAGTTGCCATCCGGCATCTCCTGCTCTTTTGGAATCGTGATCTGGGTGTAGCCATTTTCTTTCAGACATCTTGTCACACAGTAACGGCCGGTTCCGTTGAGCGGAGTATAAACGATAGATACATTTTTGTCAATTTCTTTCGGATTCAGGGCACGCTCGGAAACAGCATCGACAAATCCGGTAATGACATCATCTTCAATATATTTGATCTTTCCTTCGGAAAGTCCTGCTTCAAAGTCCATGATCTTTACATCATCAAACACATCGACTGCTTCGATCTCTGCGAGAATCGCATCGGCAACTTCCAGCGTGATCTGGCAGCCATCGGCACCATATACTTTGTAACCATTGTATTTTGCCGGGTTGTGGCTGGCTGTCACCACGATACCACCGTCACAGTCCAAAGCACGTACGGCATAAGAGAGGGATGGCGTCGGCATCAGCTCTTTGTAAATATTTACCAGTATCCCGTTTGCTGCAAATACACTGGCTGCTGTTTTTGCAAAAATGTCTGATTTGTTACGGCTGTCATAGGCGATCGATACGGAAGGATTCTTTGCCGCTTTGTTCAAATAATTGCTGTATCCCTGTGTTGCTCTGGCTACGGTATGCTCGTTCATACGATAGGTTCCGGCTCCGATCACGCCGCGGAGTCCGCCGGTACCAAATTCCAGATCGCGGTAAAAACGATCGTTGATCTCTTCTTCCTTACCCTCGATGGCTTTCAATTCTGTCAAAAGATCTTCTTCCGTCACTTTACCAAGCCATCTTTTATAATTTTCCATCATATCCATTTTTGTAATCCTCCTTTATGCTTCTACATTGGCACGCCAATACTCTAATGTGTCTTTCAATGTCTGCTCCAGACTGATCTTGCGTTTCCAGTCCGTCTGCTCTGTAATTTTCGTAATATCTGCTTCGATAATTGGAACATCGATCGGACGAAGTCTCGCCTGTTCCACTTCTACATTGATCTCGCGTCCGGAAAGTTCGATGATCTTATCCAGAACTTCCTGGATCTCATAGGCTTTTCCGGAACCTACATTGTAAGTTTCCCCGCTTTTTCCCTGACGGATCAGACATTCGTAAGCGGCGATCACATCCCGCACATCAGTAAAGTCTCGTTTTGCTTTCAGATTTCCGACATGGATCACCGGTTCACGCAGTCCCTTTTCCACTTCAACAACCTGCTTACAAAAGTCAGACACAACGAACTGCGGTGACTGTCTTGGACCAACATGAGTAAATGCTCGCACCATCACAAGTTCCAGCTGATATGCCTGCGCGTAGATCGTACCGAGCATATTCTGGCAGCTTTTCGTCGCTGCATAGATATTTCCCGGACGAAGTACCGTATCTTCAACGATAGGCACCTGATCGGGTTGAATCCGTCCATACTCTTCCCCGGAACCGATCAGCAATACCCGTCCCTTGTATTCCATTTCTTTTAATACATCCAATAAATTCAATGCGCCTTTGATATTTACATCAACGGTCAATTGAGGGTTAGACCAGGATACGGCGACCGAACTCTGCGCTGCCAGATGGAATATGTAATCCGGAGCAAAATTCTCGATCACATCAACTATTTCCTGTTTTTCCAACAGATTCATATCCACAACATCATAGCCTTCCGGCTCCAGTGTCTCCTGTTTCATCTTCGTAGAGCGCACCTGATAGCCGCACTCTCCACACAAATATTCAGCCAGATATTTCCCTACAAATCCGGCTCCACCGATAATTAATGCTTTTTTCATGCCTTCATTCACTTTCATTGATAATTATGCAATATGTGAAAAAGGCGCTGGCATCGCCCACATATGCGGTGAATCCCGGCGCCGTTTCCATATAAAAGATTAGATTGATTTTACTTTAATTTCTTTTTCTACTAAAGCCAAGTCATTCTTAACCATTCTCTCAACTAACTGGCTGAAAGAGATCTCACGTTTCCATCCAAGTTCTTTTTCTGCTTTGGCAGGGTTTCCAAGAAGGATATCTACTTCTGCCGGACGGAAGAACTGTGGATTTACTTTTACGATGGTCTTTCCGGTTGCCTTATCTTTTCCGATCTCGTCAACACCGGTTCCTTCCCATTCGATCTCAATTCCAACATGTCCAAATGCAACTTCTACAAATTCACGTACGGTACGTGTCTCGTTGGTAGCGATGACATAATCATCTGCGTGATCCTGCTGAAGAAGAAGCCACATTGCTTTTACATAATCCTTGGAATGACCCCAGTCTCTCTTAGAGTCCATATTTCCAAGTTCCAGATGATCCTGTACACCAAGTTTGATACGTGCTACCGCATCCGTGATCTTACGGGTAACGAACTCTTTACCACGACGCTCGGATTCATGGTTAAACAAAATTCCGGAGCATGCATACAGATCGTAACTCTCTCTGTAGTTCTTTGTGATCCAGTGTCCATACAATTTTGCTACTCCGTATGGAGAACGTGGATAGAATGGAGTTGTCTCTGTCTGAGGGATTGCCTGAACCAGACCAAACATCTCACTTGTAGAAGCCTGATAAAATCTTGCTTCCGGTTTTACCGTACGGATTGCTTCCAGCATGTTCGTAACACCAAGAGCATCGATGTCTGCTGTTGCCAGAGGCTGCTCCCAGCTTGTTGCTACAAATGACTGAGCAGCAAGGTTGTAAACTTCATCTGCCTGAGAGATCTTCATTGCTGTGATCAAAGAAATCGGATCAGTCATATCGGCATAGATAAAGTGAATTTTATCTTTAATATGCTCTACATTTCCATAATCTACAACGCTCTTACGGCGCATGATTCCATATACTTCATAGCCCTTTTCCAACAGAAGTTCTGCAAGATAAGAACCGTCCTGTCCTGTAATACCTGTTATTAATGCGTGTTTCATGATATCTCCTTTCAAACCTAAACATTGCTATTCATTTTATTTATTGTAAAATCTTAGATGTACTCGTTGCGGTTGCAGATTCTAAGATTTTCAAGTACTTTCTTGATATCTCCGGCATGGCCTTTGTCACAGATCAGCAGAGCATCTTCCGTATCTACGACGATGATGTCCTCCAGTCCTACCGCTGCGATCAATTTTTCAGAACCTTCGATGATCGAATTCTTTGTCTCTACGGTAATAACATTTCCCTGAACGGCATTTCCAAATTCGTTCGTCGAACGGATACGTCCGACAGCCAGCCAGGATCCTACGTCATCCCAGCCAAATGTACCGGGAAGTACGAAAATATTTTCCGCCTTTTCCATAATGCCGTAATCAATGGATTCGGATTCCATTTTTTCGAATTCAGCCTCAAGAACACTTTCCTGCTCCGAAGTACCAATCGCATTCTGAATATTTACGAGGCCTTCATATGTTTTTGGCATAAATTTTTTCATATTATTTAAAATGGTGGAAATCTTCCAGACAAACATACCGCTGTTCCAAAGGTACGATTCATCAGCAAGATATTCTTTTGCCTTTTTGAGATTTGGTTTCTCTACAAAACATTCAACACCGTAGGCACGCCCCTCACTCTGATCCGGATCAAATTTGATATACCCGTATCCCGTCTCCGGATAGTTTGGTGTGATGCCGATCGTTGTCAGATTATTTCCTTTTTCAGCCACCTGACAGGCATCTTTTAATACATTAACAAACATCGAATTGTATTTGATCAAATGATCGGATGGAAGCACGATCATAAGTGCATCATCATATTTTTTATTGATATGCACGGCAGCAAGTCCTACACATGGCGCTGTATTTCTTCCAACCGGTTCACACAATATATTTTCTTCCGGAAGTTCCGGCAGCTGTTCTTTTGCCAGTGCCTTGTAATCCCGGTTTGTTACAATGTAAATATCTTCCATATTTACCAGCGGTAAAATACGATTTACCGTATGCTGGATCATCGTAACCCCATCATCTGTCAGACTCAAAAACTGTTTTGGCAGATTTTTACGGCTTTTTGGCCAAAATCTCTCGCCACGTCCGCCTGCCATGATCATTGCTGTAACTTTCATAGTTTTTCCTTTCTTGCTAATTTTATAATTTTGACATTAAAATCTCATTGTTCCCATGAATATAATACTCTCCAAATCCCGCCGGGATAAAAATACTGTCTCCCGCCTGAAAATCATACCGGCGCCCCTTGTATTCGAGATAACCATCTCCTTTTACAACAAGCAGCGACTGGAAAGACGTCTTATCACACCAGAATTTGATTCTGCCGCCTTCTGATTCAATCTTGTTGACACAAAAATAATCACACTCAAACAGTCTGCGGATCCTGCCACTCTTTAAGCGTACCTCGTTATTGTCAAACACCTGGGAAGGTACGATCGGCGTCCTGTCAATCACATCCACTCCCCGCTCGATATGAAGTTCTCTGTAATTCCCATTTTTATCCTTACGAAGATAATCATATACGCGAAATGTCGTGTTGGAATTTTGCTGAATCTCCGCAATCACCACACCTGCACCTATCGCATGAATGGTTCCCGGATGGATAAAGAAGCAGTCTCCTTCATTCACTTCCACTTTATTTAAAATCTCCTGGATGGATCCATCCCGCATCTTCTGTTCCAGTTCTTCTCTGGAAACTTCCCGATTTAATCCGTAATATAAAAATGCATGTGGCTTAGCAGCCAGTACATACCACATCTCTGCTTTTCCCTGTTCCCCAAATTCGCTCTTTGCCGTTTCATCGGATGGATGCACCTGAATCGAAAGGTTTTCTTTCGCATCGATAAATTTAATTAAAATTGGAAATTTATCTTCAGGTTGAAATTTACAGGAAACAAATTTCGGAAACTGTTTCAACACTTCATCCAACGTTTTTCCTTTAAATGCTCCGTTGCGGACCGTACATTTCCCATCCGGATGACAACTGAGTTCCCAGCTTTCCGCCGTACAGTCACCATCGCCGGCTTTTCCATATAAGCGTTCCAGTTCATGACCGCCCCAAAGATAATCCTTGTATGCCGGAGCCAATTTCATTGGATACATATTATCACTCTTTGTCCTTTAACCTATTTTCCGGCAATTCGTTTTGCCGTCAATTTAAACAGTGTCTTAATATAACTCATAATAAATGGAATCAATCGTCTCTTCGACTCTCCATAAATTCTCTTATCAAACTCAATCGGTACTTCTCCGATCTTCAGCTTCTTATCGGATTTATTGAGGCGCAGGCAGAGAAGAACTTCCTGAAGCACATCATAGTTATGGCAGGTAAGTTTTACTTCTTTCAGCTGTGCTGTCTCATACATACGATAATCGGTAGAAATATCTTTTGCCTTGATCCCAAGGAAAAAGCGGAACATACCATTTAAAATGTGTGACATCACAATGGATGATTTCGCATCATTTGTCTTCCCGCCCTCTACATAGCGGGAACCGATAACGACATCGCACTTTTCATCCACAAATTTCTTATATAGATCAGGAATATACTTAGGGTTGTGAGATCCGTCGCTGTCTAAGATCAGGAACTTGTCCTTCTCAGCATATTTGATTCCGGTTTTGAACGCACCTGCAAATGCCGGTTCTTCCTGATTGATATAACGAGCACCATACTCCTCGCATACTCCTTTCGTGTTATCCAAAGGTTCTGCGGTATCAATAACCAATATCTCGAACTCTTCTCCGGTTTTCTCAACATTTTCAATAATTTGCGGCAATAATACTTTCAGATTTTCTTCTTCTTTATATGCCAGCAAAACTACGCTGATTCCCATGATTCTTCCTCCAAAATTCTTTGTAATTCATTATTCAACAATTTATTTTACCATACAAAAACATATTTGAAAAGGGTTTTCTAAAAACTTTATTATTTCCTTTATTGTATCATTTTTCTCGCTAAATATATTATGCGTCAAACCATAAAATAAAGCAGCTGCCGGCACCGCCGAATCCCATCCGAGTGTTGTCTGATACGTCCAATCTGTAAGAAACAAGGTTTTTTGCCAGTAAACTGCTTTATTCGATTCATAATTATATCTTCCTTTTTTAGATTATTCTACATAAGAAAGAGTCACTTTCTTGACCATAATACCTTTTCCGGTCGTGTCGCCGGCTTTTTGCGGCTCTTTTACCGTCTTACATTCTAAGAACAGCCAGTTAATATATTTCACTTTCTTGATATCAAGGCAAGGTTTTACTTTTGCCTCGAACGTTACGGATCCGGATTTCAAGTTATCAATCTTGCCAATCTGTCTTCCGTTCATCTTAACATACGTTGTTCCCTTTTTCTTTCCGGCTTTATAATCAATTGTTACTTTAATTACCTTCGCGTCATCCGAATACACACGGATCACACTCTGTTTTGTCGTCCATGCACCTTGATCCTTGTACAGCTGACTGTGCCAGCCTTTATGAAGGAAACTCTTTCCTAACGAAGCAAAGGACATATCGAGTTCTACACGTCGATTGGTGCTTCCCACAAGGAAATCGGTATATTCTTTCAAACCAAGAATCGGATTTTTCACCGCAATGATCTTATTATCTACTTCATAAATATGGCAGATATCCTTATATTTATGAGCACGCGCATAATCAATCAAATAAATTGTGCGGTCATCTAACTGCCCTGCCGTAAATATCTTTGCATTTTCACGGTCGCGGATCCGCTCCTGCTTTTTGGTCAAATAACGTGATAAATAAAAATTACTCATTTTAATATTGTCAAAATTTGACACTTTGGATCCGATCTGAAGCATCTGCGTCGCATTGTATCCATTACACGGATAATATACGATACGATCGTAGTTTCCAAGAGTCGTCTTCCAAAAATCACTGGTAACCAGAGAATCGTCTTCTTTTGCCACTTTCTGATACTGGTTCTGCAGACGGTGGATCGGAGTATAAAGATCTGCCAGCTGCAGACATATGCACACCACAACGATCACTTTCTGCCATTTTCCTGAGAAAATTTTTGTAATGACAAACAATGCCACGATCATGATCATATACATGACACACCATATAAATCGTCCGGAAGAACGAATGATCGCCAGCAGATTATCGATGAATGTCGGCCAGTGCACTTCAATAAAAATATTTTTTCCAAGGTAAACCAGATTGGAAAAAGCCAGGATTGAAAATACAAATACAACAATCACTCCCGGAATATAAAAGGCATACCGCTTTTTCAAATTCTGTTTCAAAAATGTTGAAAGCTGCTTTTTCATTGCCAGACGAATTGCCTTGTAAATCAGCGCAATAAAGCAAATACCGCAGAGGATAAGCATTCCAAGGCCAAGATAAGCAAATCCTTCGTACTGCAGATCTGTCATTCCCATTTTCTTAAAGAAAGTGGAATATCTCCAAGGATTAACAAATGTATTCAGATTCGCAGAGAAAAATCCAAATCCGGTTCCTCCCGAACTAAGCAGGGAAGTAAAGCCTCCGACAATAAAGAAAAAGAAACCAAAACTTCCACAAAAGGCAGCAAAATCAATGAGCACCCGTTTCCAGTCACGCTTTGATATCACCTGACTCAACAGATATCCGCACATAATTCCGCCGACCATAAAAATGATATACATCTGAATCAATACGCATAATGCGGCAAGTACCGCCCATGCAACAGCATCTTTTTTATAATCTTTAAATCTCTCCTGATACATCCAGATAAATATGGCTCCCATGATAAGGAAATGTGCCGCCAGCGAAGTGTGCCTTGAATTTTCTGACAAAACACCGAATAAACGCTGCAAAACCGGTGTAGACAGAATAAAGAAAATACTGCTCACACCGCAGAACACACGGCTTTTATTGAATCTGGAAACGATCATCGATGCCATTCCTCCGTTGAGGATATAGCACATAAACCCAAAGAGTCCAAAGTACTGGAATGTTGCAGGCAAAATCGGCGAGATCAGTTTAAAAAACAATGCAAATAACGGAATCGAATCCGTATATAACACACTAATGGAATCCGGATTGGTTAAATAGTCATGCATTCCAAGCGGAAAGGACCAAGGCGCCTTACGGAAAAATTTCCATCCAAGGTAATGCTGCTGCAGGTCTTTTCCGGTTAATAACCATCCATCATACGTAAAATTCAAAACACGTACTCCGTAGATTGCCATAAACAGAATTGCTCCTATCACAGCCCCTATCAAAAAATAAATCCTAAGTCTTGTATCCTTTTTCTGCATTCTTTTACTCCTAATCATCAAAATTAATTCTCTCTTCCTCAATAACAAGCGGTCTTCTGGTTACTCTCGAACTGATGTTCATAATGTATTCACCAAGCAGTCCGATAAAGAACAATTGTATTGAACCAAATATAAAAATACCAAGTAAGATTGGCGTCATTCCTGCCACAAATCTTTCCCAGAATACCAATTTCATAATAAGGTAAACAAGGGCAACCACAATGCTGATTCCGGATAAAATGAATCCCATAATTGTAGCGATACGCATTCCCACTTTGGTATAGGATGTAAAACTAAGCATCGCAGCATCGTATAAACTATACCAGTTATTATGCGTCTTTCCGGCGCGGCGTTTTTCCTGCTGATATTCGATATCTTTTCTTTTATATCCGAGTTCTGCTACAATTCCACGCAAAAACGGCGTCGGATCATCCAGATTGCGAAGTACCTCGATAAACTCTTTGTCATACAGTCCAAATCCTGTAAAATGCTCAATCTGCTCTACACTTGACATTTTTTTGATCAATTTATAGTAGCAGCTGCGGAGGAAATACATAAGATGATTTTCCTTACTCTTAGATTTGATGCCAATGACAATCTTGTTGCCCTCCTCCCACTCATGAACAAATTTAGGAATCATATCAATGGGATCCTGAAAATCTGCACACATTAAGATCGTACAATCTCCCGTTGTCTGCAGCAGTCCATAATATGGTGAATTAAACTGTCCAAAATTTTTCGCATTAAAAATCGCTTTGATCTTTGGATTATTTTGGCAGAGTTTTTTCAATTTAGGACGAGTCTGATCATGTGAATCATTGTCAATAAATACCAGTTCATAATCGTATTCCGGCAGACTCTTTTCAATCTCACTGATGATCGCCTCACTCAAAGGCTCCACATTTTCTTCCTCATTGTAAGTAGGTACAAGTATACTGATAACTTTTTTCATTGTATGTCAATGATTACCAAGAGCAATCATTTCCCCCTTTCGGTTATTTACATTGTGTACAAATATTTCAAGATTAATCTTCCCAGATTTTCCATGGTGCCTTGTCTGCGGCCCACATCTCTTCCAGTTTCATCTTATCGCGCTGTGTATCCATGCACTGCCAGAATCCGTCGTGACGTCTTGCCACAAGCTGTCCTTCTTTTGCAAGTTTTTCAAGAGGCGCTTTTTCAAATACCGTAGAATCCCCCTCAATGTAATCGAAGATTGCCGGCTCCAGCACCATAAATCCGATGTTGATCAATCCACCGTCTACATTTGACTTCTCACGGAATGCAGTAACCTCGCCATTCTCGTTTACATCCAATACTCCAAACTGCTGTCCGACATTGTAGGAACTCATCGTCGCAATTTTACCATGAGACTTATGGAATGTTACAAGATCCATGATGTTGATATTGCTCACGCCATCACCATATGTCAGGATAAACGGATCTTCGCCTACATACTTTTTAATACGTTTTACACGTCCGCCTGTCATAGTATTAAGACCGGTATCCACGATCGTCACTTTCCATGGCTCTGCGATATTATTATGAACGATCATCTTTCCGCCTTCAGCATAATCAAAAGTTATGTCACTATTGTGTAAATAATAATCAGCAAACCATTCTTTGATCACATGCTGCTTATATCCTGCACAGATAACAAATTCATTGATCCCGTAAAAAGACATCTCTTTCATAATGTGCCAGAGAATTGGTTTCTCGCCTACCTCTACCATTGGTTTTGGCTTCAAATAACTTTCTTCACTGATTCTTGTTCCAAACCCACCTGCTAATAAAACTGCTTTCATATTCGTTTCCTCCAATTTCTTTTTGTTTTATTTGTTCTCTTCTATATAATCTGCCTGAATAGACGCAATTCTCAACCTTGTATTTTGATTTGCAATCACTTCATAATGTACCTCTTCAATTCCATCTTCAAAATGGAATTCCGGTATCACAGCAGTTCGCTGTCCTGACATAATATCGACACTTCGCAGCACCCTTCCATCCGCTGCCGTAATATGGAACTCACCGAGCTTTACATTCGGCTCATTATTTTTTCCACGCTGGCGGTACTTAAGAGTTACTTTGTAATTTCCATCATTCTTCGTCATCGGCGCTCCGATCAATGGCGTTCCACCTTCCGGTTTCACACAAAGTTCTCCTCTGTTATTGATCTCACCATCTACCTGGAAGTTTGCGGAATAAGGGAAATCAATGGATTTCTTTGTCCATGTATTTTGAAATGCACTGATGCTGTCAAAGATATTCTTCTCAACAATATACAGATTATATCCTTTCATCTGTTCCACCAGCTGCATCCGGCTCATAATATAACTTGGAACGCTGTCTACTGAATTTTCCGGCACCATAACCATCGTTTTACCGGTATGTCTTCCATTTTCAAAATATTTGGAACTGGCTCCCCAGCCCATTCCCACATTATAATCTGTGTAAACCGTTACATTGACATCGCTGTCGCACAATCGCAGAATACGTCCATCATAAATTGCTTCGCCTTCAAGTGCGAGATCTACAATAAGATTCACATCATACTTTTTGGCTGCCTCCGCGATCGGCATCAGATTATCCACCCTGCCTGTCTGCGTTGTCTCAAAATAAGTTCTGAAATTCATAAAGGAAATAAAGGAAGCACCGGCAAACAATACAATGCAGATTGTCGATATTACCAGCACGTTTACACGTTGTTTAATATCCTGTAAAAAGACACCGATCAACAGCATGGACGGAATCATTGTCACAATGTGATAACGAAATTCAAAACTTTCGGATGCATAGTTGGTATCTGTGATGAGCAGGATCAACTGATTGACCACAAATACACATAAAAGCATACATACGATCGGTCTCTTTTCCTGTTTCTTTATTAAGCGT
>DJNB01000011.1:0-4549 GCA_002435545.1 Lachnoclostridium sp. UBA6475 | reverse complement strand
CGTACACTATAGTATATAACAATATACAATATAAAGGATGTGATTGCACCGGCAAACAATGCCATAATTCCATAATCTGACATTACTTTCGGTGAAATTCCACCACTTACCACACCAAACAACTCATAAATACCACCAAAACATTTAATGATATTTGTCGCAAATTTCCCGGCCGGGATAAATGTCATGGAATCTGCTGAATTGGTGTAGTTAAGTACTTTTGATATTACCATTCCGGCTCCAAAACATGCTGTACCGATCAATACAAAAATAGATTTTTTCGTCAATAATAATTTTAAATCTCCCCGGCAGATCGCATTCAATACAACATACGCTGCAATCGGTACAATACCGCAGGCAAACATATAAACACCGGAAGAAATACCGGTCATAATTGAAAATATGCACAAAAAGATCAACGGTATCAGCATATTACGGAATTTTTTCCCGGCTTCACAACGCATCATAAGATCGATCATCAGCAGGGTAACCATAACTTTTAATGCATACGATGCCGTACCGGTAAAAAGCATTGGTGTATAGCCAAGCTGTCCCAATGTATACGGTGCAAATAAAATTGTCATTGTGGCAAAGCGGTATCCCATACTCACTTTAGCCTGTTTTAAAATATCAAAAAAAAGCGCGACAAAACCAATTACAAACAAGTTATTGACAAAGCCAATTGAAAAATATACGTTTTTTGTAATGGCATACAACGGGATGGCAAACATAATCGGAACATCCCATCCTACGGTTGTCTGATACGACCAGTCTTTGATCGCCAGTGTTTTTTGTTTCCAGATTTCAATGATCTGTGCCATACCACAACTGGAATCGTAGTCTGCCTGACATTTCAATCTCGTTAAATTGAAAATGAAAATACAAAGCAGCTCAACCACAAGTAAAACACCGAAAAAAATCTCTTTTTTGTTATTTTTTAATAATTTTTTCATATACATCCTCCATGTTAATTCCTAAAATACGTGTCTATTTCTTTTCTTCATCTGTCTTAAATGCCCAAAGTTTATTCAAAAAGAAATTAATTGGGATAGAGACGACAAGACTGATCAGTGGCGCTATTAATTTGGATATTCCTAACAGATCCACCCATACATAAGCAAGGACATTTGTCAGGATCAACCCGGTAAAACCATAGGAAAGATAGGATTTAAACAACGCTTTCCAAAAATTTCTTTCCTGTCCCTCTTCCAGTGAAAAGACAAATTTGCTGTTGAGCAAAAATGAAACAAATACACTGATCACAAAAGCAATCGTGTTGGCAACATACATATCAAGATTGTGTGCTGACAATATTCCAAGTTTACTAAACAAAAACAGACTTCCCATATTTATTGCATAAGAAAAAGCAGTATTCCAAACGCCTACCAGTCCAAAACGGACAAATTGAAGCAGGGAATCCCACACTTCCTCTGTTGCATCTACCTTTAGTATTTTAAAGATCAGACCGAAAACAGCGCGGACAATAATCTCGATAATATTCCATAGTTTATTTCCAATTTTCATATTTGTAATTTCCTTCCTGACTTACCGCTTTTCTCCAGGCAACGGTCTCCCGGATGCCTTTTTTAAAATCTGTCGCCGGCTGAAATCCCGTATCTTCTTGTAACTCCTCAATATCTGCACACAAATACATTACCTGTTTATCATAATACGGAACCTCTCCAAACCGAAGCTCCTGATCCGGATTCGCAGCATCCCGTATATCCGTGATGAACTCTTTTAACATCCGTGGCTGTCCGCTTCCTACGCAGTAGACTTTTCCATCTTTTCCCTTTTCAGCGGCAAGATAAAAAGCTTCTGCAGCATCATCGCAATACAAATAATCCCACATCTGTTCCCCTTTTGTATACTTTGGAGATTCTCCCCTCAACATGGAACAGATTCCTGACATTACCATCGTGCGGTCTTTATCTCCGGGTCCATATACACTCAGAATCCGTGTCCAGATATGACGGATTCCGTATTCCCTGCACACCGCCCGGCTCATCTGCCCGGCGCATAATTTGGCAATCCCATAACCGGTTTCCGGATTTTCTTTCAGTTTTGAAGAAAGTTTTACTCCATCCGGAACACGGCCAAACTCTGCCTGCGAACCTGCCCCAAGAAAAACGGAACAGTTTAACTTATGGGCAGCTTCCACAGCATCTATCGTATAAGTTACATTATCCAGCTGACCATACATATTGTTGCGTGTTGCTCCAAATGTACCGCCCCATCCAAAATGGAAAAACGCATCACAATCACAGCCGATCTTATCCGGCAGAAGATTCAGTTCTGACAGATTACATTCTACTTTTTTCACCAAAGAATGTTCCGGAATCCGGGCATTCTGAGGCGAATCGGGACGAACGACCGCATACACTGAAATTCCTTTTTTTACCAGAAGCCGGATCAATGCCTGTCCCAGCATACCGGATGCTCCCGTTATAACAGCTGCTTTCATTTCTTTTCTCCATTTCCTGTTTTATTCTTCTGAAATCGGTTCAATGATCATTTCTTTCTTAAATGTCTCACGATCCAAAAACGGTGCCAGATCTTCCAATGGCGGCGAGAACAAACTGCCATCCGGAAGTTTCTTCGTCGCTGACTTTGGTTCAAATTTCTGATCGATCGAAACCATGATCTCACAGATTACCGCGCCCTCTGTCGCAAATACCTTGGAGATCGTATCGTCCAAATCATCCGTCTTATCACAGCGGAAGAATGGATAGTTATATGCATACGCAATCTTTTCCATATCCGGAAATTCCAGGTCGTGACTCTGTGGTCCGATTCCGACAAATGGTTCTCCGAAGAAATTGGACTGCGTCTGACGAATGGAATGATATCCATTATTGTTAATCACAAAAATTTTGATCGGAAGGCGGTTTGTCTGAATGGTCTGAAGTTCCTGCAGATTCATCTGGATGCTTCCATCTCCGCTGATGCAGACAATTTCCTTCTTTCCTTCTGCCACACAGGCACCGATTGCAGCCGGAAGATCGTATCCCATAGATGCAATCGCGGAATTTATGATAAATCTCTGACCTTTTTTAATCTCATAGCCATGGCTTCCAACCACACAGGCAGAACCGTTTCCAACTACCGTAACGTAGTCTTCCGGCAGTCTCTTACTAAGTTCTTTGATAAACGCATAGACATTGGCAGGGTTTTTCTGCTCATAATGTTTTGGCAGAACAACCGGATAGGTCTTCTTCCAATGATCGCATTTATTCAGCCAGAATTCATCCGTATCTAATTTGACGTCGCCAAGTTCCTCGTTCATGACGTGCATTACGTCTTTTACGTCTGCACAGATCGGCATATCTACATGAATTGTCGGTTTTTTCAATTCGTCTTCATCGACATCTACAACGATCGTATATGCCTCACGCGCCCATGTCTTATAATTGTATCCAACCTGACGGATGCTCAGACGGCTTCCCAGAGACAATACAAGATCACTGTTCTGAATTGCAAAGTTTCCGGCACGGTCGCCCATGATTCCGGCACGTCCCACATACAGCGGATGCTCATCCGCAATCAGATCAATGCTGTTCCATCCTGTAACAACCGGAATATTTAATTTTTCTACTAACTCACAGAATTCTTCATATCCTCCGGATGTACGGATTGCACTTCCTGCGTTGATAACCGGACGTTTAGCCTGTTTTATTTTTTCAATTACTGTCCGGGCTGTCTCTTTTGAGAATTTCTTTGGCACTTCATCCGCACACTCTGCCGGATCGAAACTCCGAAGATCATCCGTCTCAATATAAGCTCCCTGCACATTTACAGGAATATCCAGCCAGCAAGGGCCGGGACGTCCTATATTAGCAAGATACAATGCCTTTTCCAGACAATATTTAATATCAAGAGGATCAATTACCATCTGACAATATTTCGTCATGCTTTCCACTGCTTTACAGATTTCAAATTCCTGATCGCCCATTGCCCGGAGATTCAGTCCGGTGCTGTGAGCCGTTGTATCGTAACGTACCTGTCCGGAAATAACAAGCATTGGAATGGAATCCAGCCATCCGCCGACTACTCCGGTAAT
This sequence comes from Lachnoclostridium sp. UBA6475, assembly GCA_002435545.1. Classification (GTDB taxonomy): domain Bacteria; phylum Bacillota; class Clostridia; order Lachnospirales; family Lachnospiraceae; genus Eubacterium_F. Next base: position 489 of record DJNB01000011.1, on the reverse strand, counting down.
CGCGTTGGTTCCGCCAGGTCCGGTCGTTACACAGACTGCTCCGATCTTATTGTGCATTCTTGCATACGCCTCACCGGCAATCGCACAAGCCTGTTCATGGTGCTGGTATACGCAGTGAAGTCCCTCCTGATGTCCCAAACCATCGTTGAGGTGCATTGCACCGCCGCCGGTAACTGTAAATACAGTGTCAATATCATGGTCAACAAGGAATTGTGCCACGTAATTTGATAATTTAATCCTCATTTTTATCCTCCATATCGGAGTAATAATTACCCCTGGTTTTTTTATTTATTTTACTGCTTCTTTGATCACTTTTGCCATGTAGTCGATCTTCTCATCTGTCATACCCGGATATACACCAAGCCAGAAAGTATCTTTCATGATACGGTCTGTCACAGCAAGATCTCCGACAACACGGTATCCTTTACCGGATGCACGCATTTCATCAAAGCAAGGCTGTTTTACAATATTTCCGGCAAAAAGCATACG
>DJNB01000039.1:12947-18364 GCA_002435545.1 Lachnoclostridium sp. UBA6475 | reverse complement strand
CAGCACCACTGAAAGACAAGAAAAGAAGGAAAGCAGTGGTGTCCGGCGGTGCGCCCCCAGCTGCCAGCACCACTGAAAAGCAGGAAAAAAAGAAAGCGGCGCCAGAAACTTCTCTGGCGCCGCCTCGTGGATGTGCGCCCAGCGGCGCACGTCAATTCATTACGTACTCTATTTTCTTTTAAATACCCATTCCCTCTGGATCTGGAAACTGATCAGGAAAAGGATGGTATCAATGATACATTTTCGCACGGTACGGAATGGGATAAACCGCAACGTGTAGTCAACCAGCAGCGTAGAGATGAGAAGCTGGCAGATGCACAAGGCATAATAGCGGAAAATGATCTTGATATCTTTCGAATCATTGTGAAATACCTGCTTTTTGTTAATGGTAAAATTATACAGTGAGGAACCGAGTCTTGCGATGACATTACGTAAAAATGTCAAAAGCAGGATGTCGATGCCAAAAAGCGAGATCTGAGCCTTTTGACCGACAATCGGTAATAAGATAAATCGTAGCAGGTAAAACAGCGAGATATCGATAATAAAACTGGAAAAAGAACTCAGCATAAATTTCAAAAACACCTTATAGATCCGGATGGAATCAATAAAGGGATTGAAATGGGAACTTTCGTTATTTTCCAGATAAATGGTCTGGATCGGAAATTCTTCAAAAGGAATCTGGTTTTCTTTTGCACAGAGAAGCATATTCATCTCGTATTCAAAACGTTCGCCCTTTGTGTTGGCAAAGTAATTGGCGAGAAGTTCACGGGACATGCCGCGAAGGCCGGTCTGCGTGTCGGAAATCGAGATTCCGCAGAGGAGCCTGATGATGCGGCAGGTCATTTTGTTGCCAAAGCGGCTGCGCCATGGAATCTTTGGATCATCAAACTGGCGGCATCCCAGGATGAGCCGGTCAGGATGTTCACAGACTAATTTTGCACAAGTGATGATATCGTCGATCACATGCTGGCCGTCACAGTCTACGGTTACCGTTCCGGTGATGTCCGGGCGGTTTTCCAGGATGTGGTTAAAAGCACTTTTTAATGCCATGCCTTTTCCAAAATTTACCACATGACGAATGATGCGGCAATTGTATTTTTCTTTGCATGTTTTAAAATAAACCCGATTTTCAATCGAACTGCCGTCATCGACTAAGATGATATTTTCAAAACCGGCATCCTTGCATTCTCCAACCAGCTTCACCATGCGTTCGCACGGATTGAGAGCCGGGATGACAATGGCAATATCGGTCAAATAATTCCCCATATGTATCTGCTGTTCTCCTTTTGTTCTTTCATTGAAACGACATGGATAAGAAAATCTTTCCACGATCCTCTCCCTTATAGTATAATCTTTTCGTCGCAATAGGGCAAGAAAAACATTGAAAAAAAAGCAAAATAACCATATAATATAGAGGAACGACAGGAAGGAGAACGTGATGAAGATTACGATAGGCGTTGTTGCTTATAACGAAGAAAATAACCTGCCCTCCCTTTTGCGAGATATTGAAGCACAGAGCTATCCGCATGCGGACACGGAAGTAGTGTTGGCGGACAGCATGTCAACAGACGATACGCGAAAGGTGATGCAGGAGTGGCAGAAAAAGAACAAAGAATCGTTTTTAGATATAAAAATCATAGAGAATCCGGGAAAAATACAAAGCTGCGGGTGGAATGCCGTAATTGATACGTTTACGACAGAAGCGCTGATCCGTATTGATGCACACAGCAGCATACCGGCGGACTTTGTGGAAAAAAATGTAAAAGCTCTGTCGGAAGGCGAGTTTGTTACAGGAGGAGTTCGCCCAAATATTGTAGAAGGAGATTCTGTCTGGCAGCAGGTTTTGTTACTGGCAGAAAGTTCGATGTTTGGAAGCAGCATTGCGGATTTCCGGAGAAAAGAAAAAAAGGCGTATGTCAAATCTTTTTTCCATGGGGCATATCGGCGCGAAGTATTTGAAAAAGCCGGAAAATTCCGGGAAGACCTTGGACGTACGGAAGATAACGAATTTCATTACCGTATTCGCCAAAACGGGTTTAAACTCTGCATGGTGCCGGGAATCCATTCGTATCAGATGATCCGGCCAAGTCTGAGGAAAATGTGCCGTCAAAAATACGGCAATGGATACTGGGTAGGAAGAACCGCAGGAGTCTGTCCGGGATGCCTGTCCCTTTATCATTTCGTACCATTTGCTTTTGTGCTTGGAATCGTGGCGACGACGGTATTTGGTGTGCTGGTACATCCATTTCCGGCTGTTTTGATGTGGAGTCTGTACTGGCTGCTTGCGGTCGTTATGGCAGTGGCAGCCGTGAAAGGACAAAAAAAGAACATAAGACAGGTCGTACTGCCGTTTTTATTTTTCCTGCTGCATATCAGTTATGGGGTGGGAACGTGTCTTGGGATGCTAAGCCTGTTAAAAAGAGGGAAAGAGAGGAAATCATAATGAGCCATACAGCTTCAGAATATACACAAGAAGAATTGGAAGGACTTCACCGCATCAGTCTGCAGATGGCAAAAGTATTTGTGGAATTTTGCAGGGAAAATGATCTGACCTGTTATTTCTGCGGTGGCGGCTGCATTGGTGCGATCCGTCATAAGGGATTTATTCCGTGGGATGATGATCTTGATTTCTTTATGCCCCGTGAAGATTATGAGAAATTTGTAAAAAAATGGAAATGCTATGAGCCTGGAAAACGATATATTTTATCCGATACCACACTGGATTATGTGGATCGTAATAACTTTGCGACACTTCGTGACAGCGAGACAACGCAGATCAAACCGTATCAGAAAGATCTTCGGATCGCACATGGTGTCGCGCTCGATGTGATTCCGCTCGACGGTTATCCGGAGGGAAAATGGAAACGAAAATTTCAATGTATGTGGGCGCTCATCTACCAATTGTTCCGCGCGCAGACTGTGCCGGAAAAACATGGGGGACTGATGGCTGCGGGAAGCCGTTTTCTGCTTTCTGTATTTCGTGGGAAAAAGATCCGCTACAACATCTGGAATCTCGCGAAAAAACACATGACACAATATCCTATTTCCGAGTGTAATTACATCACGGAATTGTGTTCCGGTCCATTTTACATGAAAAAGAAATACAAAAAAGAATGGTTTGAAAAAGCCGTATTTGTGCCGTTTGAGGGAGAAAATATGCCGATTCCGGTCGGGTATGACGGATATTTGAAAGAGGCGTTTGGTGATTATATGGCACTGCCGCCGAAGGAAAAGCAGAAGGCGCACCATGACTGCGTTCTGTTGGATCTGAACCGCCCGTGTGTGCCGGCGACAGGAGAGCGGCTGCGCGCCGAACTTCGTCTTCTCCAGAAAAAATGTCTGGAGATTACGCTCGTATTTAAAGAGTTTTGTGAAAAACATGGTCTGTTGTTTTATTTCTGCGGTGGCTGCTGCATCGGTACGCTGCGTCATCAGGGATTTATTCCGTGGGATGACGATATCGATGTATTTATGCCAAGAAACGACTATGAGAAATTGTGCGAATTGTGGCACAAAGAGATGGATGAAACAAAATACCGGCTGAGCCGCACGAGCAAAGAGCAGTTTCTGCGTTCCCAGCTTACGATGATCACAGATGAAGAGACGACATTTGTAAAAGAACGGCAGATGGATCTTGACATTGCGCATGGAATCCGCCTTGAAATTCTGCCATTGGATGGCTGCCCGTCTTCCCGGTTCAAACGTAAGATGCAGCTGATGTGGGGGCTTGCCTATCAGATTTATATCAATCAGGAGGCACCGACGAGTAAGGGAAAAGGGTTTTATCTGATCGGAAAAATGATGCTGCTTCTGGCTCCCGGCTGGAAAAACCGGTATCGGATGGCGCGGCTTTGCGAACGCCATATGACCCAATATCCGATTGAAGAGTGCAATCATATTACCGAGTTATGTGTCCGGTATAATTATATGGTAAATGAGTATCCAAAGGAAATATTTTCCAGCGCCGTCTATAAAGAATTTGAGGGAGAACAGATGCCGATTCCGGTGGGGTATGATACGTATCTCAAAATGGCATTCGGCGATTATATGACGATGCCGCCGGAAGACCAGCAGGTTCCTTCCCACGATGGAATTGTGGTAGATACGGAAAAAGCCTATCCGGAGTATAAAGGAATCTACTATCCGGTAAAGCGTACAGAGGAGGAAATGTAATATGCAGCCAACACAACCACTTGTGTCCGTGATCATTCCGGTTTACAATTCAAAGAAACGGCTGGCGGCGTGCCTGGATCATGTGGCAGCGATGGACTACCCCAATCTGGAAGTGATCCTTGTCGATGACTGTTCGACGGACGGCAGCCTTGAAATTTGTAGAGAATATGAAAAAAAATATCCGTATTTTCATGTCATAACCAAAGAAAATGAGGGTGTTTCGGCGGCGAGAAACCGCGGGGTGCAGGAATCTCATGGACAGTATATCCAGTTTGTTGACAGTGATGATCTGGTAAAAAAAGAGGCTGCATCTCTTATGGTAAAATGCCTTCAAGAAGACAAAAGCGATGTAGTAATAGCCGGATATTATGATGAAAAAGCGGGCAGAGATCACCTGCCAAAAGAAGCTGTTTATGAGGGAAAAGAAGCATTTATCCGGGACTTTCCGGAATTGTTTTCTTCCTATTTTCTGCATGTGCCATGGAATAAATTATACCGCCGTGATGTGATTGAAAAAGGATTTCCGACCGACCTTGATAAGGGAGAAGATCTGCTGTTTAACTTACAGGTATTTGAACGTGCCGGAAAGATCAGTGTACTTCCAAAATCTGTATATGATTATTATAATATTGAGACAGGAAGCCTGTCATTCCGCTTCCGGGAAGATGCGATGGAGATTGAAGAACGGCTTAGGCGGGAAGTGGCAGCCTTTTATGAAAAATGTGGAGGAAAAGAGAACGCTTTCCTCGATGTATTTTATCTGAATTCGATAAAAAATAAGTTTTATGATCTGATGCGGCGTTCCGGGAAAACAGACCGGGAGTGTAAAGAAAAGATCAAAGACTGGCTGGCAATGCCGGGGGTAAAGAAATTATTTTCGTCGAAAGCTGAGTTTGGCTGGAAGGATAAGATGCTGTTATTTTTTATGAAACATCACAATTACCGGATTTTAATGAAATATTACCGATGACGGGAGAAGAAATTAATGAAGAAAATAGGATTTGTAAATTTTGATATGAGTGTCCGCGGTGGTGCGCAGCAGGTGCTGTACAATATGGCGCTTGCTCTTCGCAAAGAGTATGAGATTACGATCATTAGTTTTATTCAGGAAAAGGATGCCTGCGCGTATGAACTGCCGGAGGACATTGACTATGAAGTGATTCTTCCGTACAAAGCAAGGATCCGTGAAGTGATCACAAAGGCAGGAAAGCCGTTTCGCCGTTATGTTAAGGATAAACAGCTGG
>DJNB01000039.1:6147-12896 GCA_002435545.1 Lachnoclostridium sp. UBA6475 | reverse complement strand
GTTTTTTATGTGGGAGCGTATGCCGGACTTTGCGGGGGGATTCATGGCAGACGGCTGAAGATTCCGAGAATATTCTGCGATCATGGAGCCCTGCTGAATCAATGGAATGAAATTCCTGCCCGCACGATGCGTACTCTGGGATCGCGTTTTACCGATAAAACCGTTGTTTTAACAAAGCAGAGTGAAAACGCCTATTATGAAAAATTTCACTATAAAAAAGGGCGTGTTATTACCATTTATAACTGGATCGACGAGCGGATAAAAAGGGCAGCAGCGCCGTATGATCCGGACAGTACAAAGATTTTGACCGCGGGACGGTTTTCCAAAGAAAAGGGAATGGATCTTTTGGTCGACACGGCGGCAGCGTTAGCCAAAAAGACAAAGGATTTTGTGTGGGAAGTATATGGAGATGGTGATATGTTCCCGGAAATACAGGAACGAATCCGCCGGGAGGGATTGGATGAAAATATCCGTCTGATGGGACTTACGGATCAGATGGAAGCCTGTTATAAAGGGCATTCCATGTATGTACTTACGTCCTACCGCGAAGGACTGCCGCTGGTTTTACTTGAAGCAAAAGCCAACGCACTTCCGCTGGTCAGTTTTGACATTGTGTCCGGCCCGCGTGAGATCATTCGGGAAGGAGAAGACGGAAAACTGATTCCACCCTATGATACGGAAAAGATGGCGGAGGTCATTTATGAGTTATTAAAAAAACCGGAGGAACGCCTCCGGCTTTCAAAAAACTCTACTAAAAATATGGAAAAATTTTCCAAAGAAACTATTTTGTCACAATGGAAGGATCTGATCGAACAGTTTGTGAATCCGTCTCGATAAATAGAACTCCCATGGACAGATACAACAGCATGGTTTCGATATTTACCGTAAAGAAAATATCGTGAAAACAAATGAGAAAGATCAGTACTGCGACGACAAGGCACAGAGCAAGAACATAGTCTGGGCTGATCTTTTCTTTTGTCCGAATACGCTTTACATTTCGAATGAGCATAACGATCAAAAAGGCTGCCATAAACAGAAAACCAAGGATGCCGGTTTCTACCAGAAGAGACAGATATCCGTTGTGGGTAACGTATTGTGTCTGGGCAAGATAGCCATTTGGATCATGCTCCGTGGCATAAGGCAGAGCGGTGTTGATGGAAAATCCAAACACCGGTTTTTTCTTATACAGATCAAGGTAATTGACCCAGATCGTGGAACGGTTGTTGGTGAGGTTATCCCCGCCGACATCATCACGCACCAGATCTTCGGCACGGCGCTCCGGTTCCACCTGTTTTCCGATATTCTGCATCGGGAAAAAGAGCAGGGAATAGACGGCGATCATACCGACCAGCGTAAGGGCGAGATTTCGCACAGCATACAGGAAAAAACGTTTGATGGAAACCTGTCCGTCTGCGATATGGCGTCGGTAGGTGAGCAGCAATACAAAGAAAAATACGGTGCCGATAACACTTAAAAATACCGTTCTTGAATTGGAAAATACGATATAGGCGATGTTGATCAAAGCACAGATGCCAATATAAATACGCACGATCTTATTTTTGCGGCAGAAAAAAGTATAAGCAAAGAGCATCAGTACTAAAAAAGAGGTAAAAGCGGCGAAATTCGGATCGGAAAAGATACCAAACAACCGGCCGTCGATAATACCCTGACGCACGATATTTCCGATGGGATTCAGAGTACGGTACTGGATATCCAAGAGATACTGTGCCAGAGAGATCCCGCAGCTGACCGTCCACAGCAGACCGGATATAAGCGCAGTAAGCTGTATGGTAAAAGAAAACTCGTTCTTTTCTGTCATATGATAGTAACTAAAAAATAAAATGATTTGAATGCCAAAGGTAATGACACCCAGAATGTTGTCGAAAAAGTTGTAATGGTAATTGAGTAATGTGGTAACGCATAAAATGACGGTAAAGCCTCCCAAAAGGACAAAAACCGCATTCATCTTCCAGCGGCGGAAACCTAAGATCAGGTATGCCAGCGCCAGACAGCCGCCGACAGCGATGATCATTTTATAAAGGATACCGGCAAGCGGTCCGACACACAAAACAGAGATGGGAATAATGCGCTGTGTCATACTGTAAAGTGCGTAAAATAGGATATAATAACGTGTGATCTGATTGGTGATTTTCATATTCATCCTCTAAAGTTCTCCTCTGAAAATAGTTTACACGCAGGCATTACGCCTGATAAAACATAAGTATACGCTATCCCATTGATTTTTTCAACTTTTTTTTGTATAATAAAAAGATAAAGGTCCGGGTGGGATAACCGGAACCGTTAAGGAAAATGCGAAAGCAAATGGAGGAAAATGAGAATGTTACGGATTCGTAAATATATTGAAAGTGGAAGACTTTCATTGATTTATCGATTTTTGCTGTTGATATGGGATGCGGTGTGCATCAATTTGTGTTCGTATGCTGCACTTTTTATCCGTTATGAATTAAAATGGGATAAATTTATCAAAAGTGGAATATCGATCGAATATCCGCACGGATATATTACAACACTTCAGGAGATGATGGTGATCAACACACTTCTGACGTTGATCGTATTTGCACTTTTTCGTTTGTACAATAGTTTATGGCGTTATGCAAGTCTCAGCGAAGTGATCAATATTGCACTGGCCTGCGGGATTTCTACCGTCATTCACTTTTTGACCGTATTTGGAACGTACCGCAGACTGCCAAGGTCGTACTTTTTCATCTATTTTATGCTGCTGTTTTTTATGACATTAGCAGTGCGTTTTTCCTATCGGATCATCCGCTTTTTATATAGTGAAAATGTACATGGAGTAGGTATGCGAAATACGATGGTCATCGGTGGTGGAGAGGCCGGAAGCATGGTGATCAACGAACTTAAATTAAGCAAAAAACTGGATAGTAATATCTGCTGTGTGATCGATGATAATAAATCCAAACAGAATACATTTATCAATGGAATCAAAGTGATCGGCGGAAGGGATAAGATTTTAGAAGCGGCAAATCATTATGATATCAATGAAATTATTGTGGCGATGCCAAGTGCTTCGAAAAAGGAAGTAAAAGAAATTCTGGAAGTCTGCCAGCAGACAGGCGCGGATCTGAAAATCCTGCCGGGGGTTTACCAATTTGTAAATGGGGAAGCTGCCGTGGAAAAACTTCGACCGGTTCAGATTGAAGACCTTCTGGGGCGGGAGCCGGTAAAAACCGATCTGGATCTGATCACCGGATATGTAAAAGATAAAGTTGTTCTCGTTACCGGGGGCGGCGGATCCATCGGAAGTGAGCTGTGCCGGCAGATTGCAGCAAATCAGCCGAAGATGCTTATCATATTTGATATATATGAAAATAATGCATACGACATCCAGCAGGAACTGCGGCGGCATTATCCGTATCTGCATCTGGAGGTGCTGATCGGATCCGTGCGCAATACAAGCCGTGTCGACCGGATATTTGCTACATTTCATCCGGATATTGTCTACCATGCCGCAGCACATAAGCATGTGCCTTTGATGGAAGACAGTCCGAATGAGGCGATAAAAAACAACGTCTTTGGAACGTACAAGGTGGCTCTTGCTGCTGACAAATACGGGACGAGTAAATTTGTATTGATCTCGACCGACAAGGCAGTAAATCCAACAAATATTATGGGGGCTTCCAAGCGGATCTGTGAAATGATCGTGCAGGGACTCAGCCGCCAGTCATCGACGGAATTTGTCGCTGTCCGTTTTGGCAATGTACTGGGAAGCAATGGAAGTGTGATTCCATTGTTTAAAAAACAAATTGAAGAAGGAGGCCCTGTAACGGTTACGGATAAACGGATCATCCGTTATTTTATGACGATTCCGGAGGCGGTATCCCTTGTCCTTCAGGCAGGTGCGTTTGCCAAAGGAGGCGAGATCTTTGTTCTGGATATGGGAGAACCGGTCAAGATTGATGATCTTGCCAGAAACCTTATCAAATTGTCCGGTTATGTACCGGATGAGGACATTAAGATCGTATATTCGGGCCTTCGTCCGGGAGAAAAATTGTACGAAGAGATCCTGATGGATGAGGAAGGCCTGACACAGACCGAAAATGAATTGATCCATATCGGAAAACCATTGGAGTTTGATGAAAATGAATTTTTCGACCGGCTGCAGATCCTGTATGAAGAGGCGTACAGCGAAGTGCCAAACATGAAAGAAATTATAGCGGACATGGTGCCGACGTACCAATATCAGAAAAAGAATGCGAAAAAAGAGAAAAAAGTGATTGATAAAAAATTGTCAAACTTTTATGAAAACAGCCGCAAATCAGAAGGAAAGAAGAGGCCGGAAAATGATTAAAAAATGTCTGCTTGGTTTGATGCGTCTTTTGCCGCTGCAAAAAGCCATCGTGCTTGAGAGTCATCCCGATCTTTCGGATAATACGTATGCGCTCTACGAGGAACTTCTGCGCCGTGGCTGTCATAAAAAATACAGAATCTACTGGATGAAAACGTTTCCGGGAAAGCCGGACTGGAATCTGCCGGAAGGTGTGTCTTATTTTGAAAATCAGCCTTCGGGGCTGCGGGAGACTTTGAAACGGGCGTATGTGCTAAATACCAGCCGGTATATTTTCGACTGCAATACATTTGTGAAAAAGAGAAGAAAGAGACAGATCCGGTTTCACCTGGGGCATGGTATGCCCATAAAGATCGATCTGGAATACAGCCGCAGATTTGGAGAGTGCGATCGTTATATGGTGCAGTCTCCGTTTTGGTATGACATTTTTGAGAAAATGATCCGGGTGCCAAGAGAGGTCTTGTGTCCGCTGGGATATCCGCGCAACGATGTCCTGGTAAAGGCAAAAGAAATTCCGGCATGGGAGAAACGAAGAAGTGCTTACAAAAAATGTATCATCTGGATGCCGACATACCGGCAGCATCGGGCACATGAGGAAAAATCCCTAAAAAATAACTATCCTTATGGGATGCCTTGTGTAGAAAACAAAGATCAGCTGCTGCAGCTGGAAACGCAGCTGGCAGACCGGCAGATGCTGCTTTTGTTCCGTCCGCATCCGGTACAGGATCTTAGTATATTGGAAAAAGAAGAACTTCCGCATATCATCATTGCCGATGATAACTTTCTGGAATCCTTAGATTGCACGCTGTATGAACTTCTGGCATGGACGGATGCCCTTATCACGGACTATTCATCGGTTTATTTTGATTATCTTTTAACCGGCTGCCCGATTGCACTTACGATTGCCGACCGGGAAGAGTATTTTACCCGTTTTACACTTGCTTTTGACGATTATAAAGAGGCGGTCAAGGGATTTTATATCGAAAAATATGAGCAGCTTTCTTCCTTTCTGCAGGAGATTGCAGACGGAATTGACAGCACGCGGGAGGAAAGAATGCAGGCAAAAGAAAAATATCATACGGAAAACGCCGGAAATTCGGCGGCAGCTATCGCAGAACTACTGGAAAAAGAATACCACCTGTAATAAGTATTGAGAATCATCTTGACAAACATACAGAATATGATATACTCTTAAAATATCAAACTTAACATGGTTAAGTAATTAAAAAGTGACACATTTTTCTAGAATTTAAACCTATTCAAGCGAAACATTATTATGTAACATTAGGAAAGAAAATTAAAGCAGATCTTGTAAGGAGGATTACAATGTTATCAAAACTTAGTGTACGAAAACCGTATACGGTTCTCGTGGCAGTGGTGTTAGTGATCGTGCTTGGCATCCTGTCGTTCAGCAACATGAGTACGGATCTTATGCCGGACATGGAATTTCCCTATGCCATCGTTATGACGACCTATCCGGGAGCAAGTCCGGAAGAGATTGAAACGGCAGTGACAAAGCCGGTAGAACAGGCAATGGCAAGTATTACCAATATGAAACAGGTATCTTCGGTTTCCAATAGTAATATGTCCGTTGTTATCCTGGAATTTAATGAAAATACGGATATGAATTCCGCGACGATCGATATGCGTGAAAGTCTAGATACCGTGTCCGCACAGTGGGACGACAGCATCGGCAATCCGACGATCATGAAGATCAATCCGGATATGATGCCGATCATGGTAGCGGCGCTGGATTATGACAATATGGACAGCGTCGGTGTTACGGAAAAAGCCGAAAATGATATTATACCGGAACTGGAAAGTGTGGAAGGTGTGGCTTCCGTCAGTGCTTCCGGCGAAGTAGATAAAAAGATCGAAGTCATTATTCAGGAAGATAAGATCAAGGAAATGAACAAGAAAGTTCAGGACGCGATCGATGGAAAACTTCAGGATGCTTCCGATAAGATTGAAAAAAATAAAAATAAGATCCGGGACGGAAAAGATACATTAACCGACAAACAGGATCAGGCAGCCGATAAGCTTGCCAAAGGGGAAGCAAAGTTAAATAAATCCTCCGAAAAGATGAAAAAGACACTGGAGACGATCAACACCAATCTGAAGACGATCGAATCCAAAGAAAAAGAAATGAAAACGGCAGAAAAGCAGTTAAAGACAGGGCAGGCACAGATCAGTACGCAGAAAGCAAGTCTTCAGGCGACCATTAAGACACTGACTGCGACAAAGACCTCTCTTACCCAGTTACAGTCAAGCCTTTCTGCGTTGACAGAGCAGAAGCAGACACTTGAGACCCAGCTTGCTGCGGTCGGTGAAAATGCAGAGTTAAAGAGCCAGTTAGAAGCGGTTACTACCCAGTTGACGGTAATGCAGCAGAAATTAACCGAGCAGGGAATGACGCAGGAAG
>DJNB01000039.1:0-6097 GCA_002435545.1 Lachnoclostridium sp. UBA6475 | reverse complement strand
TCCAAAGCGCAGGAAGGAATGCAGACGATCACAGCGCAGGAAAAGAAACTGGCTGCCAGCAAAAAACAGTTGACCACAGGTAAGAAAAAGATCGCGGCAGGCAAAAAGAAATTACTGGATGCGAAAGATAAACTGGAAAAAGGACAGATTTCTGTTGAGGAAGCCAAAAATGAGATCAGTAAACAGAAAGTGCTGGTTGCGATTAAATTAAGTGTGGCAGAAGTTCAGGTAAATACCGGAGAGAGTAAACTGGACGAAGCAGAACAACAGTTAAAAGACAGCAAAAAGACAACCAAAGAAGGGGCAGATCTGAAGAAGATCATTACCAAATCCATGGTTGAAAACATATTAAAAGCAGAAAACTTTGATATGCCGGCCGGCTATATTACGGACAATGAAGCTTCTTATCTTGTAAAAGTCGGAGAAAAAGTTGACAGCCAGAAAGATATTGAAAATCTTGTAATCTGCGATATGGGATTTGATGATCTCGATCCGATCCGTCTTTCGGATGTGGCAGATATTGCAGTAACCGATAACTCCAAAGATGTTTATACGATGGTAAATGGAAATCCGGCAGTTGCTCTTACGATGGAAAAAGCGACGGGATATTCTACCGGAGATGTTACCAAACGTCTGGAGAGCCGTCTGGATCAGCTCGAAAAAGACAATGAGGGATTACATACGACCGTTCTTATGAACCAGGGACTGTACATTGACCTTGTTGTCAGTTCCGTAGTGGATAACCTGCTGTATGGAGCATTGTTCTCCATCATTATCCTGCTTTTGTTTCTGAAAGATCTGCGGCCGACCTTTATCGTTGCCTGTTCGATCCCACTCAGTGTCGTGGCAGCCGTCGTGCTGATGTATTTCAGCGGTGTGACATTGAATGTTATTTCCTTATCCGGACTCGCGCTTGGCGTCGGAATGTTAGTGGATAACTCGGTTGTTGTTATCGAAAATATATTCCGACTGCGTAATGAGGAAGGATATGATATTAAAGAAGCGTCCATTGAAGGAGCAAAGCAGGTGGGAGGAGCGATTCTTGCGTCCACCCTTACGACGATCTGTGTATTTGCACCGATCGTATTTACCGAGGGAATCACAAGGCAGTTATTTACCGATCTTGCCCTGACCCTTGCTTACTCGCTGCTTGCCAGTCTTGTCGTTGCGTTGACGCTGGTGCCGGCGATGTCTCAGGGAATGCTTCGCAAAGTAAAAGACAATCCGAATAAATTGATCATAAAGATCCAAAATGTATATGGAAAAGTGCTTTCCGTGCTTCTTCATAAAAAGATTTTGGTTTTGCTTGGTTCCCTGGTGCTGCTTGTTGTATTTGCGCTGTTATCCGTGGCAAAAGGAACCGCCTTTATGCCGGAGATGCGCAGTACACAGATGACGGCGACGATCTCCATTCCAAAAGACGACGATACGATGAGCAAGCAGGATCTGTATGAAAAATCCAATCAGATCATGGATCAGTTTTTGAAAGTAGAGGGGGTAGAGACCGTTGGAGCCATGTCCGGCGGTGGCGGAATGATGTCGGCGATGTCCGGCGGTTCCGATTCCATCTCGGTGTATGTCCTTTTAAACGAAGAGAACAAACGTTCTAATCTGGACATCAAAAAAGAAATGGAAGAAAAAGTAAAAGACATTCCGTGCGATGTGTCGATCGAGGCGTCGGCAATGGATATGAGTTCCATGTTTGGTTCCGGTATTACGATGCGGATCAAAGGAAAAGATCTGGATAAGATTCAGAAGATTTCCGAAGATATCATGAAGCAGTTAGACGGTGTCAAGGGAATTACAGAAATTACCAATGGTATGGAAGATGCGAGCCGGGAGTTCCGTATTACCGTAAAGAAAGACAAAGCGATGGAATATTCGCTGACAGTAGCCCAGGTATTCCAGCAGATCAATGCGCGTGTAAAAGATGCTTCTTCTGCAACAACCTTGTCTACCGATACCGAAGATCTGGATGTGTATGTAAGCGATGAAAAGGATGAAAAACTCAAACGAAGCGACATCGAGAAGATGAAGATTGAGTATACCGACTCGCAGACACAGAAGACAAAGAAAGTAAAATTGTCAAAGATTGCGGACTTTAGTATGGCAGATACCCCATCTTCCATTAACCGTATTGATCAGACGAGATATATGACGGTATCCCTTACTCTCGGAGACGACTACAATGTCGGACTGGTAAGTAATGACGTGCATGCGGCACTGGATAAATATGAGATGCCATCCGGATACGAACTGGAATTTACCGGTGAGGACGAAACCATCAATGAATCCATTAAACAGGTTGCCCTGATGTTTATCGTTGGTGTCATCTTCATGTATTTGATCATGGTTGCCCAGTTCCAGTCCCTGCTGTCACCATTTATCATCCTGTTTACCATCCCGCTTGCGTTTACCGGTGGATTTATGGGACTTTGGATATCCGGAAGCGAAGTCAGTGTCATCGCGATGATCGGCTTTGTCATGCTTTCCGGTATTATCGTAAACAATGGTATCGTGCTGGTAGATTACATCAATCAGCTGCGTGAACGAGGTATGACCAAATACGAGGCAATCGTGGAAGCCGGCAAGACGAGACTTCGTCCAATCCTTATGACGGCGCTGACAACGATCCTTGGTCTGCTTCCGATGATCATAAGCAGTGACAGCGGTTCGGATATGATTCGTCCAATGTCCATCGTAACCATTGGCGGTTTGATTTACGGTACACTGCTGACCCTGTTTGTTGTGCCATGTATCTATGCGGTCTTGAATCGCAAAAAAGATCGTGCAGTGCAGGTGGAAATCGAAAAGAAATCCGAAAAATAGGTTGCAACTAAAATAGAAAAAGAATATAATAAAGAGGTCATGATATCGGTTTTTATCATGACCTTTTTGAAGATTGGAGGATGGATGATATGAACGCACCGATAGGAGTGTTTGACTCCGGCGTAGGCGGACTGACGGTTGTAAAAGAAATAATGCGCCAGCTTCCTGCGGAAAATCTGGTTTATTTTGGAGATACGGCGAGAGTGCCATATGGAAGTAAATCCCAAAAGACCGTTTGCAAATATAGTAAACAGATCGTACGTTTTTTGCAGACCAAACAGGTAAAAGCCATTGTAGTAGCCTGCAATACCGCCAGTGCTCTTGCACTGGATGAGATCCGCGCCGATATTGATATTCCGATCATCGGAGTGGTAGAACCGGGTGCGATCATGGCAGCCAATACGACACGTACGAATAATATCGGGATCATAGGTACAGAGAGTACGATAAAAAGTGGAGTCTACAGCAAATATCTTCACAAGATCAATCCGGAGATCACGGTAGTAAGCAAAGCGTGTCCGCTTTTTGTGCCGCTGGTCGAAGAAGGCCTTTGGGAAGACCGTGTGACTGAAGATATCGCGGGAAGATATCTGCATGAATTTAAAGAGTACGATATTGATTCGCTCATTCTCGGCTGTACGCATTATCCATTGTTAAAGCGGACGATCGGCAGGGAAGTCGGTGAAAATGTGAAACTGGTAAATCCTGCCTATGAGACGGCAAAATCGTTAAAGCTGCTTTTAGCTGAAAATAATCTGCTTAACACACTTAGCATAGAAGACGAAGAACCGACATATGATTATTATGTCAGTGATGGCATGGAAAAATTTATTTCGTTTGCGGACGATGTTCTTTCCTGCCATGTCAATCTAGCTGAGGTGGTGGATATTGAGGCATATTAAGCGGAATCAGGGAAAAAGAACCGGGAGAGTCAGGTGGATAGTGATACTTTTGATCCTGCTGGTTATCCCGTTAGAGACAAGGTGGATCCTAACCGGAGCGATGGCAGCGGCCAGTGTACCGCTGGAGGAAGAACAGGAAAATTTTCGCTCGTTTGAACTTCCGACCGGGGAAGAAAATGACAATTATAGGAAATTGGCGCTGCGCCAGCTCTACTATGAACAGCGGATGGTTTATGAAAAGGTTCCCTGCTTTTTTGCATGGCAGATAGATGAAGAAATTCTGTCAGAATGGGAAGATGCGTATGCGACGGTACTCAGTGATCTGAAATGTTTTCCGGTGGGATACGATGGCACATATGGCGAGACCGTATCCTATGAAAATTCCTGGAATATGGCAAGAAATTATGGGGGAAACCGAAGACATGAAGGGGTCGATCTCATGACGTCCAACAATAAACCCGGATATTTTCCGGCAGTGAGCATCTGCGACGGAACGATTGAAAAGATGGGATGGCTCGAACTTGGAGGCTACCGGCTTGGCATACGGAGCACGCATGGCGCTTATATGTATTATGCGCATCTGGACTCGTATCAAAAAGGACTTGCCGTGGGAGATGCGGTAAAAGCCGGAGACATTATCGGTTATGTGGGAAATACCGGCTATGGAAAAGAAGGAACCAAAGGCAAATTTGATGTGCATCTCCACTTTGGGATCTATCTCGATATTGGAGGAAAAGAAGTAAGTGTAAATCCCTATTATATATTAAAATGGCTGGAGCAATAAAGAGAAAAGGATGGAATACATGATGGAACGATGGAAGGGAACAAAATGTGGATTTGGCTATATTAACAAACAGAAGAAATTTCAGTTTGCGATGCTTATGCTGTATGTGCTGATCGGTGTCGGATTATTTCTGATCGGTCTTGCCGTGCATAAGACGCGGGCAAATTTATTTACGGTACTGGGAATCCTTATGGTTCTTCCGGCGGCAAAACGAGTCATCGCGCTGGTGCTTATGCTGCCACGCAGATCCGTAAGTAAAGAGCGCTACGAAGCAATGCAAAAGGCATTGCCGGAGAATGCAGTACTTTTGACGGATTACGTGTTTACCTCTACGGAAAAGGTAATGTCGCTGGATTTTGTCATTGTTATGAAAAATCATTTATACGGGATAAAAGATGGAAAAAAGATACAGGAAGATTATGTAAAAAACTATCTTTCAGATACGATAAATGCCTCTGCAAGAGGGTATCATGTACAGCTTCTGGATACGGATGAGGCGTTTCTTGCAATGCTGAAACGAAATCAAAATGCAGAAGAAAAGGAGGACAACCTTTCTTTACAGGAAAAAGTGGTACATGATCTGAATATCATTGCAGTCTAAGAGAAAGGTGTACGTTCATGCGGCAGATAGAGATCAGTGGTAATCAGGGCGGACAAAGATTTGACAAATTTTTACAAAAATATTTAAAAGAAGCGTCAAAGAGTTTTATATATAAGATGCTTCGAAAAAAGAATATTACGTTAAACGGAAAAAAGGCGCAGGGAAATGAAAAACTAAATGCCGGGGATACGGTGGTGTTTTTCTTTTCGGAGGAAACGCTGCGGAAATTCTGTGGAGATTCCCCGGAAAAGAAAGGGAAGCAGCAGGCCGGCTTTCCTATTATATATGAAGATGACCAGATCCTTTTGATCAATAAACCGGCAGGACTTTTGTCTCAGAAGGCAAAGCCGCAGGATGTGAGTCTTGTCGAACTTGTACAACAATACGTGAAAGGCGAACCGGGATTTTCACCGGGGATATGTAACCGTCTGGACCGCAATACGAGCGGTATCGTTGTGGCAGGGAAGACGCTTGCGGCATTGCAGAAAATGTCGGAACTGTTCCGGACGCGTGAGATTGAAAAATATTATCTTGCCATTGTAAAAGGCAGGATGACAGAAAAAAAAGAAGTAGAAGGCTACCTGCTCAAAGATGAAAAAAAGAATAAGGTGACAGTAAGCCGAGAAGAGAAAAAGGGAAGCAGTTATATCAAGACCGGTTATGAACCGCTTGTTTCGACCAGGGAAATGACATTGTTACGGGTTCATCTGATGACGGGAAAACCGCATCAGATCCGCAGTCATCTCAGCAGTCTGGGACATCCGGTGGCAGGGGACGTCAAATACGGAGGAGCACATCCCGGAATCCGGTGGCAGCTTCTGCATGCGTATGAACTGCAGTTTCCCGGACTGGAGGCTCCTTTTGAAAGGATTTCCGGAAAGACATTCTGTGCACCGGTGCCGGAATGCTTTTATGAAAAAAACATACCGGCTGAGATTATAGAAAAATTAAAACAATATTATGATCTCTCGGAATCTTGAG
>DJNB01000210.1:3904-4082 GCA_002435545.1 Lachnoclostridium sp. UBA6475 | reverse complement strand
GATCTCTGCCGGTATTCTTTGATAAATTCCCGTGATCCCAGCGTATCATAGATTTCCCAGAATGCATTCAGAATCGCCGCCACCAGCTGGTTTCTCGGAATGTGTTCTCCATTTTTTTCCAATGAACCGGCGCGCTCCCGGATTTCTTCCGGAAAATCCTCGGTACGGTAATTGATGC
>DJNB01000210.1:0-3866 GCA_002435545.1 Lachnoclostridium sp. UBA6475 | reverse complement strand
TTCCGACAATCGCCGAATCAATCTTTCCCATCTCAAAATTCGAAATGGCTTCGGTCAAGATCCCGCAGATCTTTCTGCCGTCAAGATAAATGTCATTGACCCATTTGATCTGGGTTTCCTTGTGAAGCACTTCTTTGATCCCGCGGCAGACCGCAACCGAAGCTGCCGTCGTGAGCAGCATGGCATCGTTTCCCTGAAACGACGGATGCACAAGGATACTCATATAAATTCCGGTCTTCGCAGGGGAGTAAAAATTACGCCCCATACGGCCTTTTCCACCGGTCTGTTCTTCAGCAAGAATGGTCAGACCATGCGGCGCCCCGTCGATCACCCGGCGCTTGCATTCTGTGTTTGTAGAATCCAGTATTTTATATACTTCCAGCGGATAACCGGCCGCCCGTTCGTTTAAGTATAAGGAAATTCCCTCTTCATTTAACAGGTCATTCGTCTGTGGTAGACAGTATCCGCGGTTGTTTGCCGCCTCAATCTCGTAGCCTTCCTCGCGGAGAGCCTTGATCGCCTTCCAGATGGAAGTCCGCGAAACCTGCAGTCTGGCTGCCAGTTCTTCCCCGGAAATGTGCTCTTCTCTGTTTGCCTCAAGAATGGCAAGCACTTCCGCCTTCACACTCATCGCCGCTCACCTCTTTTTCCTTTCGGATAATGTCATATTCCTGCAATGCACATTCGGCCTGCAATGTGATCCGCTGTCCCGGATGTGGGCAGCTGTCTACCTTTTCGCCCTTTTCATCCTGCATCGCAAGCACTTTTGTCACAATGTTTTCGCCATTCGGTTTCATAATCTCCACTTCGTCACCGACGCAGAATTTATTTTTCTGTTCAAAGACACCTCTGCCGTCTTCCAGACTTTCGTGGATCGTACCGAGATACTCATACCCTTTCACATACGTATTATTGTCATAGATCTGGCTGTCATGCGTCGTCGGCCCAAAGAAAAATCCTGTCGTAAACTGACGGTACGTACATTTTGCGATCTCTTTTTTATAATACGGAATGTTGTCGATATATTTTTGCGGATCCTCGAAATAATCGTCAATCGCCTGCCGGTACGTCCGTGAAACGACCGCCACATAAAGCGCCGTCTTCATACGTCCTTCGATCTTAAAACTGTCAATCCCTGCCTTTACCAGCTCCGGAATATGTTCGATCATGCACAGATCTTTGGAGTTAAATATATAGGTTCCGCGCTCGTTTTCCTCTACCGGCAGAAATTCTCCCGGTCGTTTTTCTTCCATAATATAATATTTCCAGCGGCATGGGTGCGTACAGGCTCCGAGATTTGCGTCTCTTCCTGTAAAATAATGGCTGAGAAGGCATCTTCCCGAATACGAGATGCACATCGCTCCATGCACAAACGTTTCAATCTCAAAATCCTCCGGGATATTTTTCCGGATATCCCCAATTTCTTCCAGTGACAGTTCTCTGGCTGTCACGACACGGGTTGCTCCCTGCTCTTTCCAGAAGCGGAATGTCATATAATTTACATTGTTGCTCTGCGTGCTGATATGAATATCGATCTCCGGACACACTTCCTTCGCGATCGTAAACACACCGGGATCGGAAATGATCAGCGCATCGGGACGGATCTCTTTTAATTCGTGAAAATAAGCACGTACCCCTTCCAGATCACGATTATGGGCGGTAATGTTGGCAGTGACATACACTTTTTTTCCGCGCTCGTGAGCATAGGCAATTCCTTTTTTCATATCTTCCGCGGAAAAGTTTTTTGCTTTGGCGCGCAGGCCGTACATTTCTCCACCGATATAAACAGCGTCAGCTCCGTATTCTACAGCTGTCTTAAGCACTTCCAGACTGTTGGCCGGTGCCAGAACTTCCGGTTTACTTCTCATTTTCATCGTCCTCCATTCTTGTACTGATCGTCATGCCGTCTCCTTCGGACAGGCAGATGGTTTCCAGTTTGTCATGATGCATCAACGTATATAAATATTCCCGCATTCTCGCATGGATCGTGCGGTCGCGCCGCGTGACGGCATAGCGGGATTCCAGTACATCCCGGTCATGCAGCACATTGTCCGAGATCAATACGCCGCCCGGTTCAAGCAGTGTGATTACATTCGGAAGAAAATTGAGATACTGCCCTTTGGCGGCATCCATAAAAATAAAATCATACGTGTTTCCCTCACCGCATAACTGCTGTAATACCTCGACGGCATCCCCTTCGAGCAGCTCAATCTGACCGGTCTTGTCAAATTTTTCCAGATTTTTCCTTGCCTCGACAAGGCGCATTTCCACTTTTTCTATCGTCGTGATCTTCGACGTCTCGGGCAGACAATACCGCATAAACAGAGCCGAATACCCGATCGCCGTCCCCACTTCAAGCACTCTCGCGGGCTTTCTCGTCTTTAAGAGATACCGCAGGACATCGCGTGTGGCACGACGAATAATAGGCACCTCTGTACGAAGTGCCTCTTTTTCCAACGCATTTAAATACTCCGGATAATCCGGCCGAAGTGAATCAAAATACACTTCTACTCTCTGTTCATCCATTATTTTACTTCCTTTACGATCTCATCTAAAATCTCATCATAGGTCATACTCGTATTTAATGTATACGTTTTCGCCTGAACAATGCTCTTTTTTCCCATTGACAGTTTCAGACGTATATAGAAGGAATAGGCATTTGCCACAAGTCCTTCGGATTCGAGATTTTTGGCTACGGTAAAGAGGTCGTCCGACTCTGCCACCTCAAAACTTTTGTCATGGCCGGGCGGTGCCTCTGCGATCACGTCACCAAATACTTCATTGGCAAATGAATAGGTGCCGCGGCAGGCATTGACTGCCAAAAACAAGACAATACTGTACAAAACAAGGTTCAGTACAAAGATAAGGATTCCCCGGATTAAAAATAATGCGGTCGTTCCTCTTCGTTCCGACTTCTCTGTCATACTGCCGCACCTCCTTTCTGCCACTGTCTATCTTCTTTCCTTAAAAGGAAAACATTTCCAATTTTTACACTTCCATAATGATCGGAAGGATCATCGGATTTCTCTTCGTCTTCTTCCAAAGGAAGTCATTAAGGGAGTCTTTGATCTCGGATTTGATCTTGCCCCAATCGGTAATTCCACGGTCAAACAGACGCTCCAGCGCTATGTTTACAATTTCCAGACACTCGTCCATCAGATTTTCTGCCTCACGCACATAGACGAATCCACGCGAAACGATATCCGGTCCGGCAAGAACCTGTCCGGAACCATGTTCCATCGTCAATACGACGACAAGCAGTCCGTTTTCTGACAAATGCTGGCGGTCGCGAAGCACGATATTTCCGACGTCGCCGACACCAAGTCCGTCTACCATGATTCCCTGTGCCTGCACTTCGCCGACGATCTTTGCACTGTCTTCTTTTAATTCCAGCACATTTCCGGATTTCATGATGACAACGTTTTCTTTTGGAATGCCCATCTCCTGTGCCAGTTCTCCGTGGCGTAAGAGATGACGGTATTCTCCATGAACCGGAATGGCAAATTTCGGACGTACCAGCGAATAGATCAATTTCAATTCTTCCTGGCATGCATGTCCGGATACGTGCGCATCCTGGAAAATGACTTTTGCGCCCTTCATGGACAATTCATTGATTACCTTGGATACACTCTTTTCGTTGCCTGGGATCGGATTGGAACTAAAGATAACCGTATCTCCCGGTTTGATCGTAACTTTACGGTGGATCGAAGCCGCGATACGTGACAGCGCTGCCATCGCTTCTCCCTGGCTTCCGGTCGTTACGAGT
The DNA here is from genome assembly GCA_002435545.1 of Lachnoclostridium sp. UBA6475. Classification (GTDB taxonomy): domain Bacteria; phylum Bacillota; class Clostridia; order Lachnospirales; family Lachnospiraceae; genus Eubacterium_F. The sequence continues at coordinate 100 of DJNB01000210.1, read as the reverse complement.
ACGATCTGGTCGTCGGAATAATTTTTCATCTCTTCAATACTGATGATAATATTGTCCGGTGCCTGTATATAACCAAGTTCTACTGCCGTATTGATAATAT
>DJNB01000176.1 GCA_002435545.1 Lachnoclostridium sp. UBA6475 | reverse complement strand
TCTCCGATCGCACGCCCGATACCGAGGATCACACCTGCCATAATACCGGATTTTGCTGCCGGCAGCGTGGCAAAAAATACACTTCGTATCGGATCGGCTCCGAGTGCCAGAGAGCCTTCATAATAACTTTCCGGCACTGCCCGGATCGCGGATTCGGACACTCCGATGATCGTCGGAAGAATCATCAATCCCAGAAGAATCGATGCGGTCAAAATACCGGTTCCATCTCCTACGGCATGAAGTGCGTCTGTCAACTCGCGAACCATCGGTACGATCACGACTAAGCCAAAGAAACCATAAACAACAGATGGAATGCCGGCAAGCAGATCAATCGCCTGCTTCAGATATGGATATATCTTCTTCGGGCAAAACTTTGCCATAAATACGGCGGTAAAGATTCCCACCGGTACACCGATGATGATCGCTCCCACGGTAACATATATACTTCCTAATATCATTGGAAGGATTCCGTAAATATCATTGCCCGGTTTCCATCTCTCCCCGGCAAGGAACTTAAAAACTCCAATTTTTGCCATTCCCGGTATTCCGTTTGCAAACAGGAATACACAGATCAGAATTACGGCTAAGATGGACACACATGCTGCCAGCAAAAATAAGATTTCCATTCCTTTTTCTTTCCACTGCTTCATACTAACTCTCCATTCCGGGGCAGATTATTTTACGTCTGCCCAGCTTGTAATATCACCGGTATAAATACCTTTTACTGTATCTGTGCTAATGTCATCTACAGTATTTGCTTTGTTTACTACCACTGCGATTCCGTCAAGTGCGATTGCTGTCGCTTTTACGCCCTGGGATGTCTCTGTGTCTTTCAGTTCACGGGATGCCATACCGATGTCGCAAATGCCGCTGATCGCCGATTCTACACCTGTAGTTGAGTCAGATGTCTGAATCTCAATTTCTGCATCCGGGTTCACTGCTGTATAAGCTTCTTTCAGTTTTTCCATAACCGGAGATACGGAAGAAGAACCTGCTACAACAACTTTTCCTTTTGGCTTGCTTCCTGCATACGCACCATTATCGGAATTTTTGATATAACCGTTTTTCTCGATAACATCCTGTCCGTCAGAACTGAGGATATAGTCGATAAAGTCTTGTGCCACCTCGCTCAGACCGTCTTTTGTTACAATATTAAACGGACGGGAAATCTTGTATGTACCGCTCTTAATATTGTCAACGGTTGCTTCGTTTCCGTCGATCTTTACTGCTTTTACCGAATCATTCAAAGATCCGAGGGAAATGTAACCAATCGCATATTCATTTCCTGCTACGGTGCTCATCATAACGGATGTGTTATTTGTTACGCTGGCATCTTCGGTTGTGTTGTCAACTTTATTGCCGTCCGCATCTTTTTCTTCGATACCAAACAACTCGATAAATGCACCTCTTGTACCGGATCCATCTTCTCTGGATACAACGGTAATGGCTTTGCTGCTGTCAAATCCTGAACCTGCGTTATCTCCTGTACTTGTTCCTGCGGAATCTCCTGAACTGCTGCCGCATCCTGTCAGGCATCCTGCAATCATTACTGCGCTCAAAACTGTCGCTAATACTTTCTTCATCTTCATAATCTGTTTTCCTCCATTTCTATCCCGGACTTCTCGCCGGCATATTCGTCTCATTTTTTCTGATCCGGCCTCTGCCGTGATCATGTCTCACATCTTACGTGCCTTTTGTAAAATGTAAAATCACTTTTATGTAAAATCTTTGAAAAAAGTAAGTAATCAATATTCCTCACTTTTTTTGATGAGCCAGAGATATCCGCCGACACCTCCGACTGCTACTGTGATCAGGCAGGAAGCGGTAAGTGCCAGTTCTTTCGCCTGTGCTGCATGGGTGCAAAAAAGGCTGCTTACGGTATAGGCAATACTGCCGCCTACCAGAAAGCAACCTAATAATAACATCGTCATAAATAATTCGGGATTATTGAGATACCACGGTTTTCTTTGTTTCTCACTCATAATGAATTCCTCCATTCACATCGATAAATCTTTCTTTTCACTCTGATTTCATCATACGATGTAAATGTAAAATTCATAATCATTATTTTGTAAAATTGAAGAGAAATTCGCGTAAATCTTTTACATTATCGACAACTTTCTCCGCCTCAAAACTTTCCAAAAGTTCTTTATCACGGAACCCCCAGCTCACGAGTACACACGGAAGTCCGCTGGCACAAGCCGTCGCATAATCCACCTCGGAATCCCCAATGTAAACTGCCTCATCTTTCGTCGATCCAAGTTCTTCCAGCGCTGCGTAAACCTCATCCGGTGCCGGTTTTCTCTGTCTCCCCTCTGCTTCACCGATCGCCGCACCGACACAGCCGGAAAAGTAAATTTCATTTAATTCCTTCACTGCCGCGTCATTTTTATTGGAAACAATTGCCAGTTTCGCACCATTTTCCTTTAATTCATTCATCAGATCCACAACACCGTCATAGGCTCTCGTCTTGATCTGACAGTGATCCGTATAATACGCACGAAAGGCTTCAAATGCCTCTTCAAACTGCGGATTTTCTCTTCCATCCGGCGTCGCGCGCTCCATCAGTTTGCCAATCCCATTGCCAACAAACCGGCGGATATCTTCGAGACTGTGTGTCTTCCATCCAAAACGCTCCATGATGACATTGACACTGTCACACAAATCCTCCAATGTATTTAATAATGTTCCATCCAGATCAAATATGATCGTATTGTATCTCATTTTTCATTCCTCCTAGCACTTTTCGGATAATGCCCGCGGCGATCACCGCCGTCAGCACATGCCCAGCTGCTGAAACCGCAGCATCATCGCTCCATTCGTTATAATATCGGATTGATTCATAAATATCTTTATGACCGCCGGCGCAAATACGCTGGTCAAAATCGTAAATACCATATTATATACGAGAGAAACCATCATGCTCATCACAACCGGCAGCGCAAGTTTCATATAAGCCTTCGGCACAGGCGCCGCCTCAAAAAGTTCATTTTGCATTCGCTATCTCCTTTCAATCAAAAACATCCACATTCCTGATTGATATACTAGGATTATGGATGTCCAAACCGTAGCACAGCCCCGCAAAATGCGTGGTGTCTGCGCCCTATCGTATTCATTTAAGCAAAAATTATTTTAGCAGAATGTTG
>DJNB01000005.1 GCA_002435545.1 Lachnoclostridium sp. UBA6475 | reverse complement strand
TAGGTCGGATAGGCTTTTCCATTTTCTCCCATTACCGGGTCAATGACCACTTTGGTTCTCTCGTCCTGAAACTGTCTGATAAAGTCACTGACGATCTCGATCTGTCTGGCAGACCCCAAAAATCCGGTGGCAATTCCCTCAAATCGAAGATCCAGTTTTTTCCATTCCTGCATATACGGCGTCATTTTGTCCGTATAATCATCGTAAAAGAATGACTCAAAACCGGTATGGTTGGAAAAGATCGACGTCGGCAGCATGCACCCCTGAATCCTCATATGAGAAATGATCGGAAGTGACACGGCGATCGAACACCTTCCAAAGCCTGATATGTCATTGATAATAGCAATTTTTTTCTGATTGTTATGCGACATTTTCTTCACTCCTAACAGGTCTTACTTTGCGTTAATGTAATTCATCAAACCTTCTGCTTTGATGATCTTCTGCATAAATTCAGGAAATGCCTGACCCTGATAGCTCTGATTTTTCGTCTTATTTACAATCACACCGCTGTCAAAATCAATTTCCACTTCGTCTCCTGCCTCAATATTTTCGGACGCTTCTTTACACTCAATGATCGGCAGACCGATATTGATCGCATTGCGGTAGAAAATTCTGGCAAATGTCTCTGCGATAACACAGCTGACTCCTGCTGCCTTGATAGAAATCGGTGCATGTTCACGGGAAGAACCGCAGCCAAAGTTTTTCTCTGCTACGATGATATCGCCTTTCTGCACATTTTTTACAAAATCTTTGTCAATATCCTCCATACAATGCGTTGCCAGTTCCGCCGGATCGGATGAATTCAGGTAACGCGCCGGAATGATAACGTCGGTATCTACATTGTCTCCATATTTAAAAACTTTTCCTAATGCTTTCATGGTTTCTTCCCCTTTCTATAATCCTAATTCGGATGGCTCAGAAATTTTTCCGGTCACTGCACTTGCTGCTGCAACCGCCGGACTTGCCAGATAAACTTCCGAATCCACATGTCCCATACGGCCGACGAAGTTACGGTTTGTCGTAGAAACAGCTCTCTCTCCGGCAGCAAGGATTCCCATATGTCCGCCAAGACAAGGTCCGCAAGTCGGTGTGCTGACAACCGCTCCCGCCTTGATAAATGTCTGGATCAGTCCTTCTTCAATTGCCTGAAGATAAATTGCCTGCGTCGCCGGAAATACGATACAACGCATGCCCTTTTTCACTTTGCGTCCTTCCAATACTTTCGCTGCGGCACGCAGATCGCCGATTCGTCCATTGGTACAGGAACCGATAACAACCTGGTCGATCTCCACGTCACCGGACTCTTTTACCGTCTTCGTATTTTCCGGAAGATGTGGGAACGCAACCGTTGGCTCCAGAGTATTTAAGTCGATTACGATCTCTTCATCGTATTCTGCATCTTCGTCCGGTTCATAAATCTTATATTCTTTTGTAGAATGTTCTTTCATATATTCAATCGTTTTCTCATCTACCGGGAAAATACCATTTTTCGCGCCGGCTTCAATCGCCATATTCGCGATGGAAAAACGATCATCCATTGTAAGACTTGCCACACCATCTCCGGTAAATTCCAAAGAACGGTACAATGCGCCGTCTACACCGATCTTACCGATCAAGTGAAGGATCACGTCTTTTCCGCTTACCCATTTCTGCAATTTTCCGGTAAGTACCACTTTGATTGCAGATGGCACTTTAAACCATGCTTTTCCTGTAATCATACCAGCACCCATGTCCGTACTTCCTACACCTGTAGAAAATGCTCCCAGCGCTCCGTATGTACACGTATGCGAATCGGCTCCAATACATGTCTCTCCTGCTACGATCAAACCTTTTTCCGGCAGAAGGGCATGCTCGATTCCCATCTCTCCTACTTCAAAATAATTGGTAATTCCCTGTGCTTTCGCATACTCGCGCACGCACTTACAATGTTCCGCAGACTTGATGTCTTTGTTTGGTGTAAAATGATCCGGAACAAGTGCGATCTTGTCCTTATCAAATACCGTCTTTTTATTTAACTTCTCTACTTCATGAATGGCAACCGGTCCGGTAATATCATTTGCCAATACCAGATCCAGATCTGCTTCAATCAGCTGTCCTGCCTGAACACTTTCCAATCCGGCATGTGCTGCCAGAATCTTTTGGGTCATCGTCATTCCCATCGTCAATTCATCCTTTCTATTTTTACTATTTTCCCTGAGGGATTTTTTACTTGTCCTTTTTTGATGAGGCTGCAGGGTTTCGTTTTTGCCAAGGGTTGCGAGGTTGCGGGATTCCTGGTACCGGGATTTCAGGTTGCCGGTTAGGCGGAAGTCCCTGGGGCTTGGCGGCAAAAGCAACCTTTTCAGGCAACTTCTCTTGGTTGCGTTGCCTTTTTCACTTCGTTTCGGCGGCAAAAGCAACCTGATTCGACATGATTTCCTTTTGAGGTTGCCTTTTTCACTTCTCTATCTCAAACTCTTTCAGCCTTTCACTTTATATATAGTAACAAAAAATTCTCAAAAAGTAAAATATTCTTTTCTTATATTTAATATAACTTTTATTTATATCTCTTTTCTTTTCTATTCCTTTATGGTATAGTATAACTACTAAGTTTGTGGAAACTGCTTTTTGTTTTGGTCATACACCACGGAAATGTAAAAAAACAAGTCTTTCCGGGGTGCCTCCCCTCCCCCAGTGCCAACCCGGCACCACTGGAATGAAAAATAACAAGTCCTTCCGGGGTGTCCTA
>DJNB01000184.1 GCA_002435545.1 Lachnoclostridium sp. UBA6475 | reverse complement strand
AAATCCGAAAAGAGCCTGGAACAGAGTGTTGGTGACGGAGTGAGTGTAAAATGGACCGCGTTTAATGCCGGCCCGGCTGAAGTGGAAGCCTTGTTTGCCGGTGATATCGATATTGGATATATTGGACCGGTTCCGGCGGTGAGTGCGAATGTAAAATCCCAAGGGGACATACAGATATTAGCCGGTGCAACAAAGGGAGGAGCTGTCCTGATCCGGCGGAAGGGGGCAGGCATACAGTCGGTTGGAGATCTGGCAGGAAAATCCGTTGCCATTCCACAAATTGGAAATACACAGCATTTGAGTCTGCTGAAATTGTTGAAGGATAATGGCCTGAAACCGGTGACAGAGGGAGGAAATGTGACGGTCAATGCCGTTGCCAATGCAGATGTGGCAAATACCATGCAGCGTGGGGATATTGATGCAGCGCTTGTGCCGGAACCGTGGGGAGCGACCCTTTTAGAACAAGGTGCCGAGATGGTGCTTGATTACCGCCAGATTTATCTGGATGGGCAATACGATGTGGCGGTTGTCGTTGTGCGGAAAGAATTCATGGAAAACAATCCGGAACTTGTTGCAAAGTTCTTAGAACAGCATAACCGGATAACCGCTCAGATCAATGAAGATCCGGAGACTGCGCAGACAAAAGTAAATGCAGAATTAAATGCGGCAACAGGAAAATCGTTAAGTGAAAAAATCATGAAAGAAGCATTTGGAAGAATTCTGTTTCAGACGGATTACAATCCCGATGCGATCGAGGACTTTGCACAATTGAGCAGGGAACATGGATTTATCTCGGAAATTCCGGAAAAGGATGTTTTGTATGCAAAAACAGAGAAGGGGGAAGAAAAATAGCGATGGCTTTGATTTTTTCAAACATTAGCAAAACATATTCGAATAATGAAACAGCCACATTAAAGGATATAAATCTTGAAATCGGAAATGGGGAATTTGTATGTATTGTCGGGAAATCCGGATGTGGAAAAAGTACGCTTTTGAATCTGGCAGCCGGATTGGAACAGCCATCCTCCGGCAAAATAAGCCTGGATAACAGGGAAGTTACCAAACCGGGGGCGGACCGTACCGTTATGTTTCAGGAACATGGCCTGTTTCCGTGGCTGACAGTACTGGAAAATGTGGAATTTGGTATGAAACTTGCGAAAATTCCACCGACGCAGCGGCGCGAGAAAGCAGAATATTATTTGAACATGGTTCATCTGCAGCAGTACAAGGATTATTACATACACGAAATCTCAGGGGGAATGCGTCAACGTACCGCACTCGCGAGAGCACTTGTCATGGACTCGGACATTCTTTTGATGGATGAGCCGTTTTCCGCTTTGGATAAGCAGACTTCCAATTCTCTGCGCGAAGAATTACAGCGTATCTGGATGGAAACGGGAAAAACCATTTTGTTTGTAACACACAGCGTGGAAGAGGCGGTTTATCTGTCAGACAGAGTGGTTGTGCTGTCGGCGGATCAGGGAAATATAGCAGAAATTATCCCGATTGATCTTCCCCGCCCGCGTCATGTATATGACCCGCAGTTTGTTACACTGCGCCATGCACTATTAGACGCAGTACAGCAGTCAGCGGTAAAGGAAAGGATGTGAAACGGATGGGAATGCTTCTCTTTTTAATTATCATAATCGCATTGTGGCAGGGCTTGTATTGGTTTGGTGTGGAAGTTTTTGCTGTCTTTAAGTCATATTCGGTTCCTTCTCCTGTGGGAGTGGGAGAATGTTTTATCCGATTGGTGTCAGACGGAAGTCTGTTTCAGGCGGCAGGATATTCCTTGCTTCGGGGAATTGCCGGATATGCGGCAGCAGTACTTATTGGAGTTCTGCTTGGTCTGCTGATGAATCATTTTACTTATTTGCAAAAGAATTTGAAACCCGTCGTGCTTGGAATACAAACACTGCCAAGTGTGTGCTGGGTTCCGTTTTCCATTTTATGGTTTGGATTATCTACGCAGGCAATTCTTTTTGTGGTCGTAATGGGGGCGGCATTTAGCGTAGCCATTTCCGTCGATAATGCGATAAGAAATGTTCCGCCTATCTATAAAAAAGCGGCGCTTACTATGGGAGCGCAAAAGCAGCAGATGTATCGATATGTCATTTTTCCGGCATGTCTTCCGGAACTGATTTCCGGTTTGAAGCAAGGCTGGTCATTTGCCTGGCGCGCTCTGATGGCAGGCGAGGTCATGACGACTTCGATCGGTTTAGGACAGACATTGATCATGGGACGAGATCTTGCCGACATTAACCAGGTCATGCTTGTCATGATCGTTATCATTTTGATTGGAATGCTCATTGATAAGTGTGTTTTTTCCATAATCGAAAAACGCGTTATGCGGAAAAGAGGATGAAATTTGTTTGACAACACAAACTACCTTGTGCTATAATAAATCACGAAAATGATCTTCGGGGCGAGGTGCAATTCCTCACCGGCGGTAACAGCCCGCGACCGATGGCAGGAGCCATCGCTGATTTGGTGCAATTCCAAAGCCGACAGTATAGTCTGGATGAAAGAAGATATCTCAATAGTGATATGAAATTTCAGGACCCCGACAGGGGTCCTTTTGCGTGCAAACAACGAGGCACGCAGTATACGGGAATCTGTCGCATTGTGCTTGCACAATATGCGTACAGATTATCGTATACTATGTGACGACTGTCACGACGATGAGCGCCAGAGGCGCGAAGAGTGCGTGGCTCGTTGTTTGAGCAGCTCTCGAATATGTGACGACTGTCACGACGATGAGCGCCGGAGGCGCGAAGAGTGTGTGGCTCGTTGTTTGAGCAGCCCACGAAAAAGTGACGACTGTCACGACGATGAGCGCCGAGAGGCGCGAAGAGTGCGTGTCTCGTTGTTTGAGCAGCTAGCAGACCGCCGTGGCGGCAGAAAGGAGAATCCGCATGACAGAAGCAGAACAGTATATGCAGCAGGCGCTTGATCTGGCAAAAACAGCCATGGGTCATACGTCTCCCAATCCGATGGTTGGCTGCGTAGTGGTAAAAAATGGAAAAATAGTGGCGAGTGGCTGTCATGAAAGATATGGAGAATTTCATGCAGAAAGAAATGCCCTTACACGCTGTCAGGAAGATCTGACAGGTGCCGATCTCTATGTCACGCTGGAACCGTGCTGCCATCATGGGAAAACGCCTCCCTGCACCGACATCATTATAGAAAGAAAGATTGGCCGCGTATTTGTCGGCGCGCCGGATCCGAATCCAAAAGTGGATGGCGGCGGCATAAAGATCCTGCGGGAACACGGGATTGAAGTCATTACCGGCATACTGGAAAAGGAATGTCTGGCATTAAATGAAATCTTCTTTCATTATATTACAACAGGGCTTCCGTATGTGGCGATGAAATACGCGATGACATTAGACGGAAAGATTGCCAGTGCGACCGGGGATTCCAAATGGGTTACCGGCGAAAAAGCGAGAGAGCATGTACATTTTCTGCGGAAAAAATATTCGGCGATCTTGGCAGGGATTGATACCGTTCTGGCAGATGATCCGCTGCTTAACTGCCGGACAGAAGAGGGCGTGGATCCGATCCGTGTGATCTGTGATTCACATCTGCGTCTGCCGATGGAAAGTCAGATCGTAAAGACTGCAGAAAAGATAAAAACCATTGCTGCGTACACAAACGCAGACGAAGAAACGAAGAAAAAACTGGAGTCTACAGGAGTAGAATTGATGCAGATCCCGGAAAAGGATGGGCATGTAGATTTGGAAAAACTGATCCGCACACTAGGCGAAAGAAAGATTGACAGCGTCTTGGTGGAAGGCGGTGGAAATATTCACGGCTCCCTGCTGCAAACAGGACTTGTGGATCGTGTATATGCGTATATTGCCCCGAAATTGATCGGCGGAAAGGACGCATTGTCGCCGGTTGGCGGAGACGGCATTGAAAAAATGAAAGATGCCGTCGTATTACAAAATCAGGAAATACTGCGTCTTGGCGCGGATTATTGCATCCGTGGAGATGTGGTGAAATGAGGTGAAAGTAGTGTTTACCGGAATTATTGAAGAGATTGGCAGTATTGAACAGATACAAAAGGGTGTACAGTCCGCTGTTTTGTCGATTCAGTGTAAAAAAGTGCTGGAGGGAACGAAGATTGGCGACAGCATCGCCGTCAATGGTGTGTGTCTGACGGTGACAAGCATGCATGCCAATGGATATACAGCCGATGTCATGGCGGAGACGCTGGAGCGGAGTTCGCTGGCAGGTCTGAAAAAGGGAAGCCATGTAAATCTGGAGCGGGCGATGCCGGCGGATGGACGTTTTGGCGGACATATCGTGGCAGGCCACATCGATGGAACCGGAATTGTGGAAGAAATTACCAGAGACGAGACGGCGGTCTGGTATCGGATCTCGGCAGGGGAAGAACTTCTCCGCTATATTGTGGAAAAAGGCTCAATTGCGATCGACGGAATCAGTCTGACGGTAGCCAGAGTCAGCGGGAAGGATTTCTCGGTGTCCATTATCCCTCACACGCAGGGGGAGACGACGCTTTCCGAAAGAAAAGTATCGGATGTCGTAAATCTGGAATGCGATATTATTGGAAAATATGTAGAACGTCTCTGTGGTGGCAGCAAAGAAGAAAAACCTGAAAAAAGCACCATGACGAGAGAATTTTTATTGGAAAACGGATTTTGATCCGGAAAGGAGACAATTATGTCAGAACAATTTGGAAAATTAGATCAGGCACTTGAAGATCTCAAACAGGGCAAACTGATTCTGGTCATTGACGATCCTGACCGTGAAAAC
>DJNB01000207.1 GCA_002435545.1 Lachnoclostridium sp. UBA6475 | reverse complement strand
GCCGGACATCATTTTGTTGAATGGCGTGGTGGACTTATTGGTGCCGCAGATGTAAAACAGGAAAAAGAGAGTACGACAGTATCTTTTGACTGGGAACACAATTTGTATGGGTCAGGTATGGGAATCGGTGACCAGACGTTGCGGGCGTGTTTTGAAAAAGGGCAGACGGTTACCTTTCATCCCAATGGAGGAACTTTAAAAAGCACGGATTCCGCTATTCGTGAAATCGATGTAACAGAGGCAGAAAATGGCTTGTTTTTCGATATTAACGAATGCGTCCCTGTACGCGAGGGATATCGTTTTGCGGGCTGGTGCACATCTTCCGCTGCTGAGGATGCCAGTTTGATCAAAAATACAAAAGATTCCACATGGATCAGTGACTGGGTGTTAGATGCTTTTTACGGGTTACATGCTGACGAATATGATATTCAGTTATATGCGAAATGGGAAAAAGAAGCCGTTTCCAATAACGAACAAAAACCCCAGGAAAATGTTCAGAAGGAAGAAAAAACGAAAGAAGAAGTAAAAACACCTCAAATCGTTCCGGTACAGGTTAGTGAAACGGTGAAAAAGACAGATACCGTTAAACCAAAAGGTACGAAAATCGTAAAACTGAAAGCCGGGAAGAAAAAAATTACTGTTAAATGGAAAAAATTGGGAAATGATATAGCTGGTTATCAAATCCAATACAGCTTGTCATCTAAGTTTAAAAAAGCAAAAACGGTTACGGTATTGAATAAAAAAGCAGCAAGTAAACAGATTAAAAAACTAAAGTCAAAGCGAAAATATTATGTAAAAATCAGGACATATCGAATTATTAAAGACAAGGAAAACTCCACAAAGATTTATTCTTCATGGAGTAAAATGCGTTCTGTAAAAGTAAAGTAACCGTCAGAAACAGATGGTTTCATGTACCGGCCTTTCGTCTTCAATAACCGGAATGATCATATTCTCAAAGGCCGTTTGCATCTTAGGGTGCTGAATCAGAAAATGGATTGCCGGTGTTTTGTTTTTAGACACCAGCACCCATTTTCTTTCAAGAATGTAAATTTGTATATTACGAAATGCAGAAGAAGGATTTTCAATCATTGTGTACTGCGGATTGCATTTGCTGTATCGGCGCATTAATTGCAGATGTTCCTGATAATCTTCCCAGGTATAAAAAATATCTTTTTCATAAAACATTCCGGAAAGGGACAAGGTTATAGGATGTTTTTCAAATTCTTCTCTTGTCAGCAGAGGGATTTCCTCTGTAATACGGCTGTGAGATAGAATTTTACTTGCAGTCTCACGCTGGGCGGCAGCGTATTGAAGAATCTGTGTCTGCTCTTTACCGGAGATCTGATTGTGTTTTAGCAGCTGCCGGATAAAGGTTTCGCTTGCCGTGTATAAAGAGAAAGAAGACAAAATGCGGTATCTGTTTCCCGGAGTTTCGGAAGTCGATTCCAAAAAATGATGAAAAACCGGAGATTGTTCTTTGCGGTAAATTTTCATAAGAGGAGATGCTTTTGACAACAGCCGCCCTGCATATTTTTTGTAGTGGGCGACCTCTTCTTTATTTTTTGTCAGATAATATTTTCCCTCATTATGATATCCACGGATTGCCTCGCCGGTTAATGCGGCACTTCCGGAGACTTTCAAAAGATGCGAGAACGGACTGTGTTGTGGATGCTTAAAGTAATAAGGTGAGATTTGGCCTGTCATATACATAGGGATCCAGCTTTCCAAACCTAACATCATATCCTCAAAAGAGCGGTCTAAGTCATGAATCTGATTTAAGTGAAGTCCTTTTTTTAACATCATAGCCATTCCAAACATCCATTTTTTGGCAAATTCTGTGTCTTTTGCCATTTCAGAGAGTGGCATGTCGCTGTACATTATGACCGGTTCGCCGGACTTAGAGAGTACAGTCGCTTTTAGAAAATCCAATTCACTGTTTTTCATTTCCGATAATCCCCAATAATTTTTGAATGTGGAAAGCTGAAAAGGAAAAGACGGGACTTTCATTTTGTCAAAACGGATTACGCGGATATATTCTTCCAAATCAAAGGTATCTATTTTTTCCAGAAAATCCAACATATGATTTTTCAAGGCAGGTGTTTCACGGGTAAGCCATTGAGACAGTATTTTCTGAAAGTGAATGGAATCTGCCAGAACGTCAGTGCCGCAGTGTATAAGATTTGCAACAAGTTTTTTCTGATCCGCTTTTTGATAGTGATGAGCAATAAAAGCGGAAATGCCACAGACGAATTCCTGCGGATCAGCAGGCTGCCGTTTTCCGTTACGGATTCGCGAAATATAAGAAGCATCATAATTTAAAGCCTTCGAAAGTTCTGAAATATTGACAGACAATGTATTTAGCAAAAGGTTCAAATTTGCCTGAAATTTATCCATATCAATGTCGGATGTTTTGACAAAAGGCAAAAGGGCATCCGTTACGGATTCCATTGTAATTCCGGTAATGGCTTCTTTTTCAGCAATCTTAACGATCCCTTTTACTAAATTGGAAAAGTTTTCTGATCCGGATTCGGGAATACGTGCGCCGGAACGGTAACGGCTTATCGTAGCGGCAGATAAACCGGAGTATTTAGACAAGTCTTTTGCAGTGCAATTTAGTGTTTCAATATATTCATTTAGCTTCGTATTAAAATTCATAAGTTTATATCCCCCTGCTTGTAAATGATCAACAACATATAGTGTCAATTTTATTATAAAGGAAGAAGGCAGGTTATGCAACGTTTAACGCTATTTTTGCAGGGGGGATTCTGGTTATGATTGCAATGTATGAAGAGACATGATAAAATAGAGATGAGAGTGTTGATTACGCAAAAATGAAAGGAGGCATTCCTATGATTCCGCCTAGAAAGCTTGAAAGAGAAGCAAGGAAAAAAGAAAAAGAAAATTTAGAATTTCGTGCGTTTTTAAAAGAAAACGCGGATTTGGAAGAATTAGACGGGAAATTTCTGCGTTTGCATAAACAATTATTTGCAGAGTATGATTGCAGCAGATGTAGAAATTGCTGCAAGGTGTATAAGGCAACTATTTTAGAAGAAGATATTGAAAAAGATGCGGAACAGTTAGGGGTTACACCGGGGCAGTTCATTGATTTCTTTTTGGAGAAAAATTCATCTGGAACAGGTTATTTGACAAAGCATAAACCATGTGATTTTTTGCAGAAAGATGGTATGTGTAGATTAGCAGATTGTAAACCGGATAACTGTAAAAAATATCCATATACCGATCAGCCGGAGCGATTGTTAAGTTTACTTGGAATGCTGGATATAATTACAGTTTGTCCCGTGGCATTTGAAATTTTCGAACAATTAAAAAAAGAATACGGATTTAGGAGGAATTAATTTTATGCGGAAAGAAGCGACATTAAAAGAATGGGAAAAATTGTATGAGACGGCGACGAGAATAAAAGAGAGAAAACCTTGGGAGAAATTCTGGGACATGGACATTATTGGAATTACCAGAGACAATGAAGAAGACATGGTGTTTTTTAGCATTCTTGGCAGAGGTGGAGAGTGTTATGGTGTATCTGCTTACGAGGGCTTTGAGGGATTGAATACATTTATGATGCTTGCGATGCAGCAAAGCATGAATGTGTCGTCAGAATTTGCGATGTATCATCAGAAGAATCTTAGCTGTTACTGGGGAAATCGTGAAGAATTGTCAAATGCGCAGAGAAAAACCATCAAAGATTTAGGGTATAAATATCGCGGGAAAAATCAATGGTTATATTTTATGTCTTTCGAACGGGGCTATGATCCTTATAATCTGGATAAAGATGAGGTTTTACGGATGAACCAATATATGCATGATCTGGAACTTGCTTTAACGTATTATGAAGAGAATACGATTTCTGTTGATTTTGAAAATGGCAATATGTTTCATGTCATTTTAGATGATAAAGATAATGTGGTGTGTGGGAGAGAAGAGCCGCTTCCGTTTGTAACGTTCCAGTTTGGAAGTCTTTGTATTGATGACAAAGAACTCCTTTCAGAATTGAAAAATGTGCCTCAATGCGATGCCGTCTTGGAGGCAGATGTGTCTGCACCCGGCATGTCTGTGGCTGATAAAAAATACGACCGCCCGGCAAATATGGCATTAGCCCTGTTGGGTGATGCGAATTCCGGTATGATGCTCAAATTTGAAATGGTTCATCCGGAAGAGGATGGTGTGGTAATGCTGGCAGAAATACTAATTGGATTTATTTTTCAATTTGGGGCACCGCGAGAAGTAAGGGTGTCAAATGTGATCATAGAAGCCGGACTTGAGCAGATTTGTGACGTGTGTGGGATCAAACTCCGCCGGGTAAAAAGACTGCGTGGACTGGATGAATTTGTAGAGGGGCTTTGCAGATTTAGTTAAGGGGGCATGGTTTTAAGAAGCAAAGAAGTGTGGGGATGGTGGAGCGAAATTTATGAAACGAGAAAGCTGTAGGAGGAGATTATGTACCCCAAATTATTGAATTTGGAGAAAGATTTCTTTCGAACTTCAATATGGGTTGGCGAACATCAATTACAAATGCGTTTTCATCAAGTGGCAAAACTGAAGTGTAGTGTGGAATTAGTGAGGTGTTAGTTTGGGTGGCAGAGACATTGAAATGAAGCCATAATTCTGGGAATTGTAAATTCACAATATTGGGGTTGACACCCTATATTATAGGGTGGTATACTTATAATAGAAAAGAAGAAAGGGAATATAATACTGATAAGAACTTTTATAGAGGTTCCTCTTTTTTCGAGAAGATGGAAAGAAATTGGACTTGGAGAAGAGTTACAAAACTTGCAGATAATATTACTTAAAGATCCAGAGTCTGGTCCTGTAATGGAAGGAACCGGAGGAATACGCAAAGTAAGATTTCCGCTGAAAAATAGAGGAAAAAGTGGGAGCATACGGGTTTGTTATACAGATTTTGCGGAATATGAAGTGACATATCTTATTACCGCTTTTGAGAAAAAAGAACAGGAAAATCTTTCTGATGATGAAAAAAAGGTATTAAGAAAATTAGTTAAAGATTTAAAAGAAGAAGTAGCAAAGAAAAGGAGATGATTTCTATGAGTTCATTATTTGAAGATCTAAAAGAAGGACTTGAGGAAGCAATTTCATTTGAAAAAGGGGATGGTGAGGCGAAAACTAAGACGTATATGATTATGCCTGTGAAAGAATACAGTGGCAGTGAAATTCGAGAAATACGAATGAACGCAGGAATGACGCAAAGCGTTTTCGCATCTTATATGGGGGTATCCAAGAAAACGGTAGAGGCATGGGAAGGTGGAAGAACTCACCCAACAGGGCCTGTGTTTCGACTGCTTGACATTCTTGCCGCTGGCGAAGAAGTAAAGTACATTGTAGAAAAATGAATATGGAATATTTTGGTATGTAAAAGAAATGGCATGTGGTCGAGAAAGGAAATCCGAAGAGAGGACTTTGGTAAAAAGATGAATGAAAAGAAAGTATATGAGTATAAGGAAATTGAGTTTAAGGTATTAAAGAAAAAGTTGGAGTTACCAGTTAGATATGTTGAAAAAGTGAATGAAAATTGGAAACGAGAAATGAATGCTGGAAAATCATATACAAATGGGAAACTGTATACAATGACAGCGGCAAATGTTTTAGAAGATAAAATTCGAGTTTATGTCCAGGAAACAAATTTTGCGCATTATTTATATAGTAGATCGATTGGGATAGATGAAAATTCATGTAGATCTATGGCGGCAAATGCGTTGTTGGTAACCAGCGATGATTATATTGTGTTGGGAAAAATGTCAGGTTCAACATCTTTGGCGAATAGAGTAAAATTTATAGGCGGAGCATTTGATCAAGCTGATTTTTGCAACGATATTGTAGATATAAAAAGCTGCATAACCAGAGAAGTTAAAGAGGAAATCGGATTGAATTTAAATGATAAGAAAACGGTTGCGGATGTAAGACCTATTGCTATTTTGACAAGAGAAAAATTCTCGTTTGCAAATGCGCTATTTTGGGTCGATATTAGACTTGACAAATCGGAACTCGAACGAAGGTTTGCAGACTATAAGGAGGAATTGGAAGCCACCGGTGAGAAGAGTGAGCTTAGTGAGTTAATATATATTAGCAATAATTATACGAGCATTCTTAAATTTCTTCAAGATGAAAATAATTTAGTGATTGATTATATGCGTGATTTTTTTGATGCTTATTTTGGAAAGATTGAATACGGAAATATACAGGAATATATTGTAAACAATTTGCCTGATTTGACGTGATTTTGGATGGCATGTGGTCGAGAAGGACCGCTGCCATTTTTGTCATTTCCGGTTTGAAATCACGGTTGCATAGTGTTAAATATTGGAAATGTACCCGAAAGAGGAAGAAAAGCAAGTTGTCCAGTGGTGAGCCGCTGTTGCAAAGTCAGGTACTGCACCCCGGA
>DJNB01000187.1 GCA_002435545.1 Lachnoclostridium sp. UBA6475 | reverse complement strand
AGACAGATGCGAGCAGATCAATGCTCCTATGTAGATCAACATGGCAAGCACCGCTGTTCCGACGGCGCTCCATCCATAAAATAACAAATTCTGTGCTGCTCCATAATCCGGTGCCACACGCAGCACTTCTTTGATCAGACACCAAATGAAATAAAATGGGACAAGTGCCGCAAATGCACTTATCACGGCGAGTATCCATGACGCAATTGTCAGGTACTTAAAATTTCCGGCATACTCAAACAACTGCTGAATCGGTTTTTGTTTTGCCTCTGCATTTTTCGCCATTTTCAAAAGCCTCCTTAAACTTTTTTAGAAATACCTTCTACTGGTTTTGACACATAGTTCTTATTCCATAACAGTGTTATGTTGCACGATTATGAGTATAGGACGGCATCTCCTTTTTGTCAATACTGTATCGGTCAAAAACAGGTTGTTGAGAATTTCTATCACTTCTGCCTTTTCATTTATTCGTACTTGCCATCTTGCGGACAACTTGTTACAATAAACGTAACTTTTTTCCAAAGCAAGGAGGATACCATGAGCCGGATTATTTTTCAAAAATCATATCT
Organism: Lachnoclostridium sp. UBA6475; assembly: GCA_002435545.1. Taxonomy (GTDB): domain Bacteria; phylum Bacillota; class Clostridia; order Lachnospirales; family Lachnospiraceae; genus Eubacterium_F. The sequence continues at coordinate 3,431 of DJNB01000187.1, read as the reverse complement.
TATATTACTGCCCTCTTATCAAATGACACATACTCATAAACATCCTTTTTTACATCTGTTTTTCAGCAAAAAAGGATGCCGGATTTGTTTCGCTGACACAATTTTAAAAGGGAATATCATTTTGCTTGATTCCAATGTACCTCATATGACAAAAGAAAAAAATGGGTGTGACTTCTTTTTATTGATTGACCCAACAAGTTCAATTGCCGAAAGTCTCCGGAAACAATATTTGAAAGAAGCTGACTATAATATTTTTTCGAGATTACCGGATATATATGATGAGCCAGACAAAATGTCAGATGACGAAATCATGGATCTTACCGAAAAATTATTATTGAATATGCAGATCATTTCCACCGAAAATGACAATAAAGATAAACGAGTAGAATCAATAATTACAAATATTCTTTCCGGAAAATGGCTTTCATACAGTGTCGAACAGATTGCAGCAGCAACCTTTCTCTCTGAAAGCCGATTGTCACACTTATTCAAGGCAGACGCGAAGATTTCTTTGAAAAGTTATCTCCTTATGAGACGCCTTGAACATGCTTATCATTTAGTGTGTTCCGGAAAAACAATCACTTATGCCGCCTGCGAAAGCGGTTTTGCAAGTCCGTCCCATCTTGCATATACCTGCCAAAAACTGACAGGCATTGCTATGTCTGAAGTATTTAATAACAAAAAATAGCAGATTTTTGAAAGCCTTATCGGTTTAAAAGTTTTATAATTTTATTAAATTAAAAACCGAAAAGGAGACCAAACTGCTATGAATTTTATGTATTTTTTTGACAATCATATCAAGCGTTATATCATGAAAGGGAAAAAATATTGCAACCCTGCAGAAACCGGAAATTATCCTTGTGGAATAAGCTGTATCCGCCAGCACGATGTAAATCTTTGGTTTTATACCAAAAATAATACAACCATTGCAATTGATGCGGGACATTTAAATTTTCCCAAAACTTCTGAATCATTTAGAAAAATTAACATTGATCCCACTCGGATTCCACATGTTTTTATTACACATGCTGATGTAGATCATTGTGGCGGCATTGATATAAAAGGAACAAACATCTACCCAAATGCAAAAATACATATCGGAAAAGAAGAAAACGTTTATTTAAATCGACAAACTTATCGTATGAAAAAAGGAAACATTAAATTATACAATTGTGTTGCACTAAGAGAAGGATATGAAACCATTGATGGTGATAAATTGTTTCATATTGATGGCATTAAAATACAGGCGGTCCATACCCCGGGACATACTCTGGGACATACCTGCTATATCGTTGATGACAACGTACTGTTTTCGGGAGACTGCCTCGCCGTAAACGAACAAGGGGGATACAGTTTTTTTGACTTTTTCACTCAATTTCCGGATATGAATAAAAAATCCCTGCTCCATTTGCAGAAAACTGTCAGCACGATTCAACCTAGTTATGTATGTACCGGGCATAGTGGAATCCGCAAATATTCACCTGCTATATTCGCACACGCAAATGAATCCGCTCAATTCAGCCTCAAAAAACCTTTTGACCCATATGCTCCTTATGATGCATTTACTCAAAATAACCGTTAAACACCACTGAATTTTTGCTATTCGGAAATAATTCGTGATACAGTGCAAGGAAATAATTGTCCGTCATGCTCGCGATATAATCGACAACGATCTGATCCGGCTCTGTCTTTTTATACGCTTTCATAAATTCACTGTTATAATTTATTTCTTCCAGATATTGTATATGGTGACGGTACAGAATAGAATTTTCATCCATACTCTGTGCCTGGCGGAGCAGTTCTTCATACATCTGCTCAAACATTGGCTGAATCTGCTGATACACACCATCTACCCGTGAATTTTGATAAATCTGCTGATAATTTTCCTTCTTTGCTTTGGAAAAGGCATCGTAATAGTCTTTTTCCATACAGAGATACGGTTTTCCATAACTGTTTTCGATGATATTTACGATCATGTTATTGATGATCTCCGCATTGGTCGTTCCGATCTTTCCGCCGGTAAACTGCCCTTCCTCTTTTAATATTCCGACTTTTACCGCGTCCTGCCGGTCTTTTCCAAGGTACGCAATGATGTCGCTGATCCGCATCACGCAGCCCTCTAATGTCGATGGAATCTGCTGTTTATTTGCCTCCGGATCGGTATAACACAGCTCCACTCGTTTATCAAACTCCTGAAAACCTTTCAGTTCCACCGGCTGATACCGCTCCAGTTCCATCTCGCCATTGTGACAGAGGACACCGTCCAGTACCTGCAAACTCATATTCCGCGACACCAGTTTATCCAGCACCCGCACACTGTGTACATTGTGGTTGAAAAGCCGGCCGGTATGTGCGTGGTACAATTCATTCAAAAACCGCTCTCCTGCATGTCCAAATGGCGTGTGTCCAATATCATGTCCGAGCGAAATGGCTTCGATCAAATCCTCATTCAATCCCAGCATCCGCCCGATATTCCGCGCGATCCGGGCAACCAATTGTACGTGCAGGGCGCGCCTCGATATATCATCATTCTGGTAAGCCGACAACACCTGTGTCTTATCCGAATACCGGTTGTAATACGGATTGTGAAGGATTTTTTCAATATCACGCACAAAGGCCGGACGCCACAAATTTGCAATGTCATGTGCTGGCGCACGGCGCACAATATCCGCATCCGAAAAGGCATACGGATTTTCTCTGTGGTTCTTCCGGTCTTCTATAATCTGTTTTTGCAGTTTTTCCGATAATATATGATAATCTGCCATACGTTTTCCACCTTTCCTCAGACTTTGAGACGATACAAAACGTCTTCAAAACAAACCCCATCTGTCGGTGGGATATCTCTTTTTTCTGTGGCAAGAATGCAGTCTCTGACAAAGGCAGCTGCTTTCTTTACAGAATTTTCCAGCGGATGCCCATTGACACAGTCGGCGGCAATGACCGCAGCAAAGATGTCACCCGTTCCGGAACGCACTTTTCCCACGCGCTTCTGCCGGAGAAATTTAATCTCACCCGGCGTTTCACTTACCACATTGGTAATATACGAAGCCGAATTCAGTCCGGAAATAACAATTTTATCTGCGCCGAGTTCACGCAGTTTTTCTGTCATTTTCAGAAAATCCGCTCTGCTCCATCCGTCTTCCCGGTAAGGCATGCCGGTGAGCATACAGGCTTCTGTCAGATTCGGAGTAAGAATGTCGGCATAACGCACCAGCTGCTTCATCTTGTCACACATTTCCGAGGTATAGGTCGGATAGGCTTTTCCATTTTCTCCCATTACCGGGTCAATGACCACTTTGGTTCTCTCGTCCTGAAACTGTCTGATAAAGTCACTGACGATCTCGATCTGTCTGGCAGACCCCAAAAATCCGGTGGCAATTCCCTCAAATCGAAGATCCAGTTTTTTCCATTCCTGCATATACGGCGTCATT
>DJNB01000046.1:1080-3260 GCA_002435545.1 Lachnoclostridium sp. UBA6475 | reverse complement strand
AAAATGATCCGGTAAGCGGTATATTTTGCCTCTTTCATCTTTCCTGCCCCCAGTAACTGACCGACCAGAATGGCAACACTATTTCCGATCGATAAAAATACGACATTAAACATATTGTTCAGGGTATTGGATATGTTCATTCCTGCCACGACATCCAGTCCACGGACAGAATAGCACTGCATGAGCATCGCCATACCGGACGCCCACAAACCTTCATTTACCAAAAGCGGTGTTCCCTTGATGGCAATTTCTTTCGCCAGACCTGCCGGTATTTTCATCGAGCGGTACAGTCCTTTGGCATAAGGATTTCTGTCCATCTTCGTATGCACCCATCCTACCACGATTACCATTTCCACGATTCTCGCTGCCACGGTTCCGATGGCTGCACCTTTGGCTCCAAGTACCGGCATTCCGAATTTTCCAAAGATGAGTACATAATTGATACAAAAGTTCACAACGACGGAAAGGATCCCGGCTTTCATCGGAAGCATCGTCTCTCCGGTTTCCTTTAACGTCCCGGCGTATGCCTGAACGACCGCAAACGGAATAAAACTGATCATCACAATGTGCAGATAATCCAAACCATGCTGCAGCGTAAGCGCGGCATTGGTCGTTCCATTTTCCGTATGAAGATACAGCCGGATCAGCTGCTCTCCCATGCTTCCCATCAGGATCAGACCAATCAGGGTAAGTGCTCCGCACAAAAGCAGTTTAAACCGCATCGTGTAGCGGATTCCCTCTTCGTTTCTCTGCCCGAAAAACTGCGCCGTATAAATTCCCGGCCCCGATACTGCTCCAAAAATAAATAAATTATAGACAAAGACCAGCTGGTTTGCGATTGCTACGCCGGTCATCTGCTCCGTTCCCATCTGCCCTACCATCACATTGTCAAGCATACTGGCAAAATTTGTAATTTCCATCTGTATCATCATTGGCACCGCAATCGCAAATAATCTGCGGTAAAACCTGCGGTCGCCGATTAATTTTTCTCTCATTTCTCTATTCCTCATTTTTCATAATTTATTTTGCAGTCCGAAAGTCCACTCCTTCCGACGTCCATATTTCGTTATTCTGATCCACCAGAATCAATGACAGATCATTTTCTTTTGCATAGGCAATTGCCTTTTCTTTTCCCATCACAAACAGCGAGGTGGCAAGCGCATCTCCCTGTTCTCCGCGGTCACAGATCACCGTGACACTCAAAAGATCGCTTTCTGCCGGTGCCCCGGTTCGTGGATCCATAATATGGTGATACCGCTTTCCGTCTTTTTCAAAATACCGCTGATACGATCCCGACGTAATCACCGCCTTTTCATCCACTTCCAGCGTTCCCAGTACACTCTGTCCATCCGACGGATCGGTAATTCCGATCGTAAACCGACTGCCATCTTCTTTTTTTCCGAATGTCTGCACATTTCCACCTAACGACACAACGCCGGCGACAGCACCTTCTTTCTGAAACAATTCTACCAGTTTCTGGGAAAGATATCCTTTGGCAATTCCACCAAGGTCAATCTCCATTCCCTTTTTCAAGGTAACCGTATTGTCGTCTCCCAGCGTAATCCCCGAAGCATCCACATAAGAAAGCAGCTTCTTCCGCTCACTTTCGTCCGGAATTTTATAATTCTGTGTCGTAAATCCCCACGCACGCACAATCGGATAAATTGAGATATCAAATAAACCGCCTGTCTTTTCGGTCATTTCCTTGCTAATTCGGATCAGATCATAGGTCTCATCCGATACTTTTACCGGTTTTCCCTCTGCCCGGTTACATTTGCTGATATCACTGTCCTCAATATTGACGGAAAAATGCTGTTCATACTGTGTGATCCGTTTTCTGCCGGCGCTTAACACCTTTTCCGTATCTTTCGCATACACCGTCAGATCCATCACCGTATCCATCGCAAAAATCTCATCTTTTCCTACCGAAACCTCGTCTTTTGGCTGTTCTGCCGTCCGTTTCTGAATGGCATCTGCCACCCCCACCGCCGCGACAGCACACAATACGACCACCGCAAGGATCCATATTCTCTTATGCTTATTCTGGTTTTTCACAGTTATTTCTTCCTTCCTTTTCTGCCTGCTGCCTTGAAAAGACGCAGCCACAGTAATTTTGCCGGTAAAGATCATATTCTTTCGACAATTCTATGCTTCGTTTATACCCATTCTTTTTCTTAAAA
>DJNB01000046.1:712-984 GCA_002435545.1 Lachnoclostridium sp. UBA6475 | reverse complement strand
CCTGCATTTTTATGCGGACTGATCGACAATGTCGTGCAGAAATAATCCGCTCCATAGCGGACTGCCTCTTTTGCCGTCTCACGAAGCCGCAGTTCATAACACAAAAAACAGCGTTTGCCGCATTCCGTCTCCTTCTCGTAACCTTTTGCCATTTCAAAAAATATATCGCTGTCGTAATCGGCTTCAACGATATCTATCTTTCCGGGATACTCTTTCTCTGAGATGAGCCGGAGCAATTCCTGCTTTCTCTTCTCATACTCGTCCTTTTCCGT
>DJNB01000046.1:0-599 GCA_002435545.1 Lachnoclostridium sp. UBA6475 | reverse complement strand
AGTTTTCTTTGGCTCATTGTCAATTTTTACCAATAACTGATCCAGCTCTTTTTGATAATTTCTCTGATTCACGTTTGTTCTCCTATCTATCTTTCCTGCAGTCCAATGACTGCACAGAGATTTCCACGCTTTTCCCCGGTATAACGATGCGAAAACAACAGATCGGGATGGCAGTTCGTACATAGTCCGCTCACCTGTATATGCTCTTCCAGACATCCGGCATGAAGCAGGATCTGCCGGTTTGCCTCCCACAGATCAAGCATCGCATGCCCGTTTCCCTTGTCCTCGTAAAATGCTGTCATCCACGGAAATGCTTTGTGAAACTCTGCGATCACATCATCGCTCACTTCGTAACATTTCCGGCAGATCGACGGTCCGATCACAGCAAGAATATCCTCCGGTCCGGAACCAAATTCTTCGTGCATCCGTTCTACCATCTTCTGTCCCATCGCGCCGACGGTTCCCCTCCATCCGGAATGGGCATTTCCCACCGCTTTCTTGACCGGATCATAAAAGATAAGAGGCACGCAGTCTGCAAAAAATGTCATCAGCATTACGCCCGGCTCATCGGTTACCAGTCCGTCAATTTCCCGGATTCT
>DJNB01000044.1:8615-8737 GCA_002435545.1 Lachnoclostridium sp. UBA6475 | reverse complement strand
GCGATCATTCCCCAGCGTTTCTTCCGGTCAAAATTTGTACTCATCACCATACAAATGACCGCAATCAGACAAAAGATTAACCCCCATACCAGCATGGCGATATGAAGTGACTGGCGGTTAAA
>DJNB01000044.1:7637-8579 GCA_002435545.1 Lachnoclostridium sp. UBA6475 | reverse complement strand
AACATACGATTTTCCTCCTAATTATAATCCGGTCATATCAAGATCAATGATCATCTGCCCGATCTTTGTTTCTTTCAAAAGATAGCACATATAGATCGGAAGATATATCACGTTGCTTTCTGTTTCCACGTTTCCAACCGAAAAAACATAGGCTTTCTCGATATGATACTGTGGCACATTCATAAACTTATCCAAAGCCTTATGTGATTTATAGGATTTTCCGGACTTAACTTCAATCGGAACAACTTTTCCACTCATTTCTATCACAAAATCCATCTCACCTATTTTACTCTTTTTACAAAAATATGGCTCGAATCCATTGGCTGTTAATTGCTGTGCGACAGCATTTTCAAAATGCGCTCCATTGTTTACTTCTCCGTTTTTATTAATTAATTCCACCTTTGTTTCCGCCGGATAGGCACTTGTAAGCAATCCAATATCGCTTGAAAACAACCGAAATACATTACTGCTCTTGCTTGCCAGAAGTGGAATCACCGGCGCATCAACATTATAAACCGGCAAGGCCACCCCTGCATCCTTTAACCATAAAAAACTATTTTCATATCGATCAAATTTAAGTTCTTTATTTAACATAGTAAAAACAAATTTCTTATTCTGCTTATTTAGTTCCGCAGGAATAATATCATATATGGATCTCAATTTAAGTTTTTTATTCTCAATTTCATATTGTGTAAAATCTTCTTTATAGAGTGCAATGATATCTCGCTGCACCATATCAACTTCTCTAATATCTTTTGTTTTAACATACGTTTTTACAGCATCCGGCATTCCGCCAACAATAAGATATACAAAAAACAAGGATAACAATTTTTCATGTATAAATTCATCCACCCGGCTGCATGTTTCAAACTTCTCCTTTAACATCTCCAATGTGGTATTGGAAACACTATTGGCTACCATAAATTCTTCAAAATCCATAGG
>DJNB01000044.1:0-7531 GCA_002435545.1 Lachnoclostridium sp. UBA6475 | reverse complement strand
ACATATTTAAAACTTCCTTCTTCTACAAGAAATTTGATTTTAGTCACTATCTCCGGACATTTCTGAATTTCATCAAAAAACACAACGGTTTCATGTGCTTTACAATCTTCCGGCATAATCATTTTTAATTTAACCAAAAACTCTTCTGCACTCATTTCTGCATTCAAATATTCTACCATATCCGGTTGATCAATAAAATTCACTTCAAACTTCGTATAACCGCTCTTGCTAATCTCATCTCGTATGAGCCAGGTTTTTCCTATCTGCCGCGCTCCCGTTACTAATAGTGCCTTATTCGAATTTTTTAACCATTCGCCAACAGCAACCGAGTCTTTTCTATACATGTTCCTGCACCTCCAATTATACAATACACTATTTGCCCCGTTTTTTCAATCTGTTTTTTGTTATTTTGCCCCGTTTTCTAATTTTTATTCTTTAATTTTTGCCCCGTTTTTCAAGTTTCACCTCACGCTTTTTGCCCCGCTTTTCAAAAATCAGTCCTTCCCCTTAGCATTTACAATATAAATTCCCACGCACACCAGTCCAAGTGCCAGCACACTGCTCACGCCCAGCGCCTCAGTTTCGTTCAGCAAAAGTGCCGACAAAATCACACCGATCACCGGATTCATAAAACCAAATACCGTTACTTTTGACACCGGATTGTATTTGAGAAGCATTCCCCAGAGAGAATAAGCCACCGCGGAGATCATTGCCATATAAACGAGCAGTGCCGCCGCACTCGCGGTAAATGCTTTCAGATGTCCTCCCATCGCCCCTCCACAGGCGATCATAACAATACCGCCCAATATAAACTGATATCCACTCAGCATGACAGGGTCTTCTTTTTGCGAAAACCGCTTCATGCAGACGGACGAAAACGCATAGGCAACGGTCGATAGCAGAATGCACCCGTCTCCTGCCGGCGAAAAATGAAAGTCCATTCCGCTGCCTGCGACATTGACAAGCACCACACCTGCAAATCCGATCAGGCAGCCGATCATTTTGCGCGGCGTCACGGTTTCCTGATGAAACAGATATCCTGCGACAAGGATTGCCACAAATGTGCTGACCGCTTCGATGATTGAGGCTTTTACCCCGGTCGTATGCGCCAGCCCGATGTAGAAAAATAAATATTGCAGTACCGTCTGCAAAAGGCTCAAAAGCCCGATCTTTCCGATGGAACTCCGCTTTGGCAGCAATATTTTCCGCTGCAGGATGCTTCCTAAAACGACAGTCAGTACCCCCGCCAGCGTAAAACGGTATCCTGCGTATAATATCTGGGACGCCGTATCTGCCGCCGCAATCTCCATCATGCGGTAGCCGATCTTGATGCACGGGAACGCACTTCCCCACAATGTACAGCAGATCATCGCTCCGATGACGACCACCCAGGTTTTTGTCATGAAATTCGTTTTGTTCTTCATTTGTTTGCTCAACTCTTTTCCAAATAACAGTTTAATGTTTCGTTTATTACTTCATACATATTTTGAGCGGTTTCCCTGCAAAATTCTGCCTCTAATCCCGCACCGGTTCCCACTTCGATCAATTCTTTTTCCGACGGATTCCGTCCATTTCCGGCTACTGTCGTTGTATGCTCACCATAATATGTCGTACTGTAAGTCAGATCATATGCCGGACTGAGCCGCCAGCCCTTTTCTTCTTCCTCGTATAAAAAAGAGAAATTCTTGGCATGATCGTCACGATTGTGGGCATACACATTAAAACACATACGCCGGTACATATTTTCCATATCCGTCCTATTGTTTTCTGTAAGGATTCGCGTCAGTTTCATTAAATCCGCATAATCTAACACCGGCTGCTCAAAATCCATCTCAAGAATCGCCGAAGCCGTAAGCATATGGATTTTACTGCCATCCGCTTTGCGGTCAAATCGTTTCGTGCCAAAATAACCTTCGCACTTTTCCGAATCAAATAATCTGCATTGACTCATCTCAATTCCACATTTTAATGCACAAAGATAGTAGTCGTACTCCATTTTTCCAACATCTTCTCTATCCACATGCGCCGGAAACTTAATGATCCAGTCCTCTCCATCCACTTTTGTCATAATCTTCGGCCGCGCTCCTCCGCTGCTGCCTCCCAGACGGTAGATGTCATCCAGTTTTTCTGAATACTGCGTCAGCAATATTTTTTTACACTGTTCTGCCAGCACATCGTAATCTTCTTCCCAGACAGCCTTTTGTGCCTCCTTTGCCGGTCTGTACGTCAAGGCTCCCATCCCGGAATCTCCAATTATTGCCAATCGATCCAGCATCCCGTATTCTTCCGGATTTTTCCCCGTTTTTTTCAGCACACGTTCCAGCAAAAGCCGTCCCCACACATCCGGCAGGCTGTCGGCAAAAGCACCAAACAAACCGCCAAAATAATCTTTCTCCGGCACAAAAACCTGTTTTTTTAATGGCAGTGAAAATGGACTAACCGCGAATCCGCTTTTCATCCACTCTTCATCGTACGCAAAAGCTATTTTCCAGTTTTTGGTTTTTGCAAGTGTTCCGACCAGTTTGTCATGATAATACACCTGCATCATTTTATTCGGCTTCATGGATGACCTCCTCTATGCTCCGATACGGAACCTCCGTAAACAAGCCCCGTATCTCATGCGCTACCCCCAGCGCCATCGCAATTTTTGTCAATGACAGCAGTGAAATTTTGCCCGTTGACTCAAAGCGTTTGATCGAACCATAACTTACGCCGCTTTCGTCCGCGAGATTTCGCTGCGAGATCGAACGTCTCTTTCGGATCACTTTCATTCTCTGCGCCAGTTTCCGGTTCATCTCCTCTGCCGTTTCCCATACCATCGGTTCCATCGGATAACCCCCTTATCATTTTACACAATTTTGCTGATTTTTACTGTTTTTTCCCTTGACATAGCAAAAGAACGGATAATATATTATCCGTTCTTATTTTATCAAAAAAGAGGGTGACTGTCAACGCAGCCTTCCTGCCGGTAAAATATTTGGCTATTTTACTTTCTTTTTCAATGTTACCCATTTTCCATAGGCTCTCTTCATAGTGCCTTCCGAATTTTCCCATGTCTTATAGGCACGGACACGCACGTAATACACCTTTTTCTTTTTCAACCCGCTGCACACTTTTTTCGTAACGGAGGATTTCAATACCAGTTTCCGCGCGCCCCGGAAATTCTTCTTTGTGCTGATCTGCAGCTGGTATCCGGAAACCCCGGCTTTCTTTTTCCATCTGACCGTCAGTTTCTTCTTCCCGGTCTTTATCTTAACTCCTTTTACCGCAGCTACTTTCGGAGCAGACGTCTCCTTATTTTCCGAATCATCTCTGCGAATCGTATTCCAGTGTGAAGCATCTTCGTCCTCATCGTACGGATCCGTATCCTTGGAGGCCGGATAAATTTCAAAATTTTTCTCCCATTTTCCTTCAATGATACCCATTCCCTGAACCGTAGCGGTCGCCGTCCCCGGCTCTACATTGTTCGTATACCGGATCGTATAATCTCTTCCCTCACGCAGTCCATACGGCATCGTTTCAAAATTTGTAACAACCCCCGGCAAATACGGTTTTCCGCTATACCAGCCATAAGAGTTGCAGAGGATAAACCAGTCGTCCTGCATCGTCAGTTTTCCATTTTCATTCAGCGCACGGAACGGTATGTTACTGGCTTGGGCATACTGATGTGCGGACGAATTTTCCTTCGCCAGAATCGTATACCAATTATTGTCACTCAGCACATTGCTTCCAAAAGTAATCTGCGTATCATGTGGGAAACATATGTATTCCATCGGTGACTTCACTTTGTAACTGCGGACCAGATCCGGTGTAAACGCGTAATCACCAATGTAATTCAGTGATTTTGGCATGATAAAATATGCAGATCCCAGAAGATTATCAAATCCATATTCCTCAATACGCTCCAGCCCTTCCGGCAGGGTGATCGTCGTAAATGTCGCCTGATAAAAGGCGTGTGAAGTGATGGACTTCATTGTCGATGGAAGCACGACATTTTCAATCTGGCAGTTCGACAGACTATACGGTTCTAATTGTGTGAGGCTTTCCGGAAGGATCAGATCTTCCGGCCCATCACAGATGTAAAAGGCCTCTTTCTCAATCTTATTCAGTTTGGGCGGCAGGTTCAGATGTTTCAGCAGTCCCACATCGCAAAATGCCCACTGGTGAATGGTTGTCACGCTCTCCGGCACCTGATACGTATCGTCCGCTTTGCCCAGCGGATATAAGATCAATGTACTTTTGTCTTTGTTAAAGAGTACGTTGTCTTCCGCGCAGTACGTTTCATTTTCCGGATCAACCGTAAGCGTTTTCAATCCATGTGCATAGACAAATGCTCCCGTGGCGATCTTCGCTGCCCCTTTTCCGATGTGAATACTCTCCACGCTGTCAGAAAAACGTACGATATATGTACCGATGTATTCGACCGAATCCGGTATATCCAGTTTTTTCAATTTTTTAAGATTGGCAAAAGCGTAACTTTCAATTCTCTTCACCGTGTTTGGAATGACAATTTCTTCCAGTGACGCGTCATTTTTAAAACAATTTTCCGCAATCTGCGTAACTGTACAGCCTTCGATCACATCCGGGATCGTAATCCGGTTATTGTGCTCCAGATTCGCATAGTAGATGAGCGTCGCCGTACCGTCTGCATTTTTCCGGTAAGTAAATGGCTGCTCCCATTCTGTCATTACGTATCCTCTCGGCTTCTCTCCTTCAATTCCGGCATCCAGAATATAATATTTTCCGTCGAGATTTGCCGCCACGTTCTGGTGGCCGCCACCCGCTCCGCCGTCGGCAGAACCATCACGCATCGTACATTTAATTCCAAGTTTTTCCAGCATATAGATAAGCATTCTTGAACTTGCCAGACAGTCTCCCCCACCGCTGATTACCATTCCCACATAATTCGAATACGATGTGGTATAGTCAAACTGATCACCCACGTATTTACAACAGATCACTGCCTTTTCTTTTTCTGTCATATCATCGGAAATATTTTCTGCCATATAGGCATCGATTACCTTCTGGCTCCACATTTCCGCATAATCTCTCAAATGGATGACCACCTTGTCTCCCGCATCGGAAACGAGCGTGGCATCCTCAAACTTATACGCTTTACGCTCCCGTGTATATTCATGGATATCATCTTTCCACGTCATCCACACGAACGTATCCGGTCCTGACTGATAGCCATAGTATGTCGTTGTCACCGGATACACGTTGTTATTTTCATCGATATCAACAACCGACGTCGTGTCATACGGGTGCCACTCTCCCTCCGGCAATGTGTAGGATTTCGCCACATCAGAAGCCGCAAAATCATTCCACACCTGAAACGACTGCCATCTTTCTTCTATGGCGTAGATCGTTATCTCTGTCTCCTGTGCCTTGGCACAAGGTGCCGGCAGTATTGTCATACATACGGCTGCAAATACAGCCGCCAAAATCAGTTTAATCCCTTTCATAGAAAACCTCCTTTTTCTTCGTCTTTATGTAAAATTTTCACAGCAATTCTAATAATCTTAGTATAGCACATGTATATTTCTAACGCAATTATAAATAATCTGTTAAATAATTTGATTTTCGTCCATTCTTCCTTTATAATGGGGATACACTATGATTTTAGAAAGGAACATCATCAGATGCAGCAGTTAAAAAACTTTATTAAAATAGAAACCGTACTTTGCATTTCTTCTATACTCGCAATACTATCACTTTTCCTCGTTCCACCGGATGCAGCTTACATAGATTATATCGATTTCCGCACATTGGCCATCTTATTCTGTCTTATGGCTGTCATGGCAGGCTTTCAGAAAAATGGACTATTTGCCTTAATAGCACAATCTATACTGGAACGTGTAAAAAATGTACGGCAGATTCTATTTGTCCTTGTATTTTTGTGCTTTTTTTGCAGTATGCTCATCACCAATGATGTCGCATTGATCACGTTTGTCCCCCTGACAATCATTGTATTTCATATGCTTGGCTCGGAGCAGAAAAAATGGCTGATTCCTGCCATTGCACTGCAAACGATCGCTGCAAATCTTGGGAGCATGCTGACTCCACTTGGTAATCCGCAAAATCTGTACCTCTATGGGAAATCGGAAATCAGCATCGTTTCGTTTGTTCTGCTTATGCTGCCATTTACTCTGCTCTCTTTTGTCTTGCTGTGTACATGGATTGTCATGATATGCCGGCGTGAGACGGGCAGGATCCGGGTAAATTTTAAAGAAAAGGCATCCCTTCAAAGCACTTTTTCCGTAGTGTTTTTTTCGTTGCTTTTTATGGTCTGTCTTTTGACCGTGCTTCATGTAATTCCGTGGACGATCTCCCTTTTGACCGTATTTATCAGTATCCTTATCTATAACCACCGCATCTTAAAAAAAGTGGATTATTCCCTTCTTCTGACATTTATCGCCCTATTTATCTTCATCGGAAATATAGGACGGATCCCTGCTTTTCATGATGCTCTCGTGAAAATCATTGATGGTCACGAAATGCTTACTGCCATCCTCGCAAGCCAGTTTATGAGCAATGTACCGGCCGCCATCCTTTTATCCGGATTTACTGACTGCTATACACACCTGATCATCGGCGTAAATCTTGGCGGTCTTGGCACACTGATTGCCTCCATGGCAAGTCTGATCTCCTTTAAATTTTTAGTCAGAGAAATACCTGAAAAGAAAGGTGCATATCTTTTGTATTTCACAATAAGCAGCCTCGTATTTCTAGCACTTTTAATGAGCCTTGCTTTTGTATTGAAAGTTTGATCCACTGTATATTCACACCCGGATACAGACGTCACTTCGTCCGGTCGTATCTTTCGTAACGACAATCTGTTTGTCAATTTTTTCCTTTAGTTCCGACACATGCGATATAATACCGACTAACTTCTGCCCTTCGGTAATCCCAACCAGCGCCCTGTACGCAAGCGGAAGTGTCTTTTCCGTATCCAGCGAACCAAATCCCTCATCGACAAACATCGTATCGATCTGGATCCCGCCTGCCGACTCCTGCACTTCATCGGAAAGTCCCAGCGCCAGTGACAACGATGCCATAAACGACTCGCCGCCGGAAAGCGACTTGACGCTTCGCCGCGTGCCGTTATAATGGTCGATGACGCACAGCTCCAGCCCGCTCTGACTCCGCTTATTGTGCGCCTCTCTCACACGTTCCAGCTCGTATTGCCCGTCCGACATTTTCATAAACCGCAGATTTGCGCGGGTAATGATCCGGTCAAAATACGTCATCTGTACATACGTTTCCAGACTGATCTTGTCCTTTGCCGCCAAAGTTCCGTTTGCCGTCGCAGAAAGCGCATTGACCCACGTATATTTTTTCTCCTTTTCCGAAAGTTCTCCTGCATTTTTCCCAATATTTTCCTGTATACTCTCGTTCGTTTTTTTGCGCGTATGAATTTCCTTCATTTTTTCATCCAAAATGTTCCGTTCGCCCACCAAAATCCGCTGTCGCTCCAAAAGCTCCTCCAGATTAAATTTCTCGGCGGTTTTGATCGCCTTTTGCAGCCCCT
>DJNB01000208.1:490-9341 GCA_002435545.1 Lachnoclostridium sp. UBA6475 | reverse complement strand
TGCATTCAATGATGGGCTTTTTCATGGACGACCACCGCCTCCCGGTGCACCGCCACCACCGCCAGGACCGCCGCCGGATCCGCCCGGCATTCCACCGCCTCCGCCGAGGAAGCCGCCAAGGCTGTCATCTCCTGATTCTTCACTTGTAGAATCAGACGTGGAATCCGTCGGAATGATTACTTTCATTCCCTCTGTCAGTTCGTCACTCTGCACTTCTACATAATAATCGCTTTCCATTCCTTTTGTAACAACGATCTGTTTTTTGGAAATGCTTCCATTTTCGCCTTCCGAAACATTGATCACCGATTCCCCGCTTGTGTTTTGAGAAATGGCATCGTACGGTACGGCAAATACGTCCGCAGCTTCTTCTTCCACGATGCTGCACCGCGCGGTAAGTCCGAGTTTCAAGCGCTCATCCGTTGTTTTCAATGCAATCTGCACTTCGTAACCGTCGGAGCTGCTGCCGGAAGATGTCATTGCACCGCTTTCTCCGCTTTGCGAAGAAGAACTTCCACTGCTGCTTTCGGTAGAAGGTGCTACAAATGTCACCTCGCCCTCCAGCTCATCCTCATCGGTGGCTTCGGTTAAAACAATGACTTTCTGTCCGACCTTTACATTGCTGATATCATATTCGTCTACACTTGTAGAAATCGTATAACCGCTCACGTCTTCGATCTGAAGAATGGTTCCGCCGCTGTACGTATCGCCTTCCTGTACGGAGATGGAAGTAACCATTCCGTCCATCGGGGCTGTCACTGCACATTTATCCAGACTTTCCTGCGCCTGTGTCACTTGTTTTTTCGCTTCTTTGATGCTCTTATTGGCATTGCTCTTTGCCGTATCCAGCGCTTCCTGCGCCTGTTCGATACTGGATTTGCTTTGTTTTAATGTCGATTTTCTCGTTGAAACCGCATTTTCATATTCTGTCTTTGCCTGAGCGAGCTGGTCGTTCTGTTTGGATTTCTTTGCCTCTTGATAGGCTTTTTTCGCCTTGGCAACTTTGTTGTTTTCTTCGCTCTTTACATCTTCATATTCACTTTTGGCATCACTCACCTGCTTTTGAGCCTTTTGAATGGAGGAACTGCCTTCCGACTGTGCATCCGAAAGAGAATCTTTTGCTTCGGACAAACTTTCCTGCAGATCGGTTTCATCAAAGGTTATGAGGGATTTTCCTTTTTTCACCTCGTCTCCTACCGATACATTAATTTTGTTTATTGTCACACCATTTACATTGGCGGATACCTCGCGGGACTGTTTGCTTTCGATCGTCCCGGTCGCACTGATGGACTTTGTCAGATCCATCTTTTCCAGTGAAATGGTATTCTCCTGCTGTGTTTCCTGTTTTCCTTTCTTCGTCTGTCCATTCTTAATTTTTCCAATAATTACCACTGCTGCGATAGCCAGGATAAGTATTATCGCTATCACCACTATTTTCTTTCGATGTTTTTTTAATTTCTGTTTCACACGCGCTGCCTCCTGTCTTTATAATTCCGGGGAATATTCCGTGATCGCCCCTGCACATTTCCTTTATATGTTAAAAAAAAAGTATGAACAAACGATGTTCATACTTTGATAACTATGTGATTATTTGATGAAAGAAGAGAACACTTTTTTCAGATCCTCCAAAGTTTCTACCTGATTGATCTCCCGGCGGATGGCTGCGGAATGTGGATAGCCTGCGGTATACCATGCGATATGGGTTCGCATTTCCCGCATTCCATACAATTCGCCCTTCCATTCTGCCTGCATTTTTGCGTGGCGCTCAATCATGGCGTAAAGTTCTTCGATCCCCGGTTTGGGAAGCACTTCCCCGGTTTTCATATAATGGCGGATCTGTTCAAAGATCCACGGATTTCCTCTGGCACCGCGGCCGATCATAAAGGCATCGCATCCGGTTTCCTGCCACATTCTTTCCACATCGGCGCCGCAGGTGATATCACCATTTCCAATAACCGGAATTGAAACTGCTTCTTTGACTTTGCGGATAATCTCATAATCCGCTTTTCCACTGTAATATTGTTCTCTTGTCCGCCCATGCACCGCTACCGCGGAAGCTCCGGCCGCCTCTGCCGCCTTTGCCAGATCCACTGCCTGGCATTCTCCATCGCGGAAGCCTTTCCGAAATTTTACAGTGACCGGTTTGTGGATCGCACGCACGGTTTTTCGTATAATTTCTTCGGCAAGCGGAACATTTTTCAAAAGAGCGGAACCCTCTCCGTTATTGACAACTTTTGGCACCGGGCACCCCATATTGATATCCAGTATATCAAATGGCAGTTCCTCGATACGCGCCGCCATCTCACTGATAATATCCGGATCTGCTCCAAATAACTGCAGCGAAACCGGTCTTTCTTTGGGGTTGATCTGCAATAGGGGCTGCGTGTTGGGGCTGTTATAATAAATGCCTTTTGCGCTGACCATTTCCGTGCAGATCAGATCCGCTCCCATTTCTTTACAGATCCGGCGGTACGGAAGATCCGTCACGCCTGCCATCGGCGCAAGAATCAGTTTTCCGGGGATCTCGACCGTTCCAATCTTCCAGGATTCCTCCACATTCATAGGCTTATCCTTTCTGACGGGCAGCTTTTGTCTTTTCATAGATCAACCGGATTCCCTGAAGCGTCAGGTGGGCATCGTACACATCGATGGAATCCGTCGCATCGGCGACAATTCTTCCCAGTCCGCCTGTGGCAACTACTTTGATATCGGAAATTCCGGATTCTTCCTTAATCTTACGGATAATGTACTCGGTCTGTCCGACGGTTCCGTACATAATCCCTGCCTGCATACTCGTAATCGTATTTTTCGCAAGGATTGTATCCGGCATCTTGATCTCAATCTCCGGGAGCTGTGCCGTACTCGACCAGAGTGCCTTCGTACTGATCTTAATTCCCGGACAGGTAACACGCGCCGCAAACACGCCGTCTTTCGTAACCAGATCATAGGTCGTCGCCGTTCCGTAATCCACCACGATCACCGGCCCTCCATAGAGATCATATGCTCCTACGGCATCTACAATACGGTCTGCACCGATCTCACTCGGATTTGCCGCTGCAATATGGATCCCGGATTTGGTTCCTTCGCCCACTACATACGGGGTGCAGTGAAAATATTTCTTAATGCCGCTCACAAGCGAATACATCACCTTCGGCACAACCGAGGCAATGATCACATCATCAATCGTTCCTTCCGGAATACGCTGTCTTGACAGTCCTTCCACGATGGCCTCTCCAAATTCATTGGATGTACGCGGAATATTGGTTGTCAGGCGGAATGTTGACCGCAATTCTTCTCCCTCAAAAACACCAAATGTCAAATTGGTATTTCCGATATCTATCGTTAATAACATCTCTTTTTCCTCTTATTCTTCTTTTCCGGCAAAAAATGCGCGGTAATATTCTTCTAAACTTGAAAATAATTCTTCGTGCTCCTGGCGCATCTGTTTGATCTTCAGATAACTTCCGATCTCATCGTAAAAGAAATCATTTTCCTTGGCAGTCGTAGACATATACAGGGAACCGTCTTCTTCAAATTCCATCGTAAATACACCGCCGACATCTGCCGTCAGCATCACACTCAGTATTTTCAATTCTTCCTGGATCCCTGTCGGCAGAGATTCGTACCGGGGATTCAGATAAAACTTCTGTTCATATGCACTGCAGGCACATAAAACCTGTTTTTCATCCATGGGTTACTTCCTTTCACTCATTGGTACGTAAGGTTTATGTGGACAAACTGCTTTATAAGCCGGACGGATAATCTTGCCGGCATTTACAAGTTCTTCCAGTCGATGTGCACTCCAGCCGGCGATTCTTCCGATGGCAAAGATCGGCGTATACAGTTCGATCGGCAGTCCCAGCATACTGTACACAAGACCGCTGTAGAAGTCGATGTTGGCGCTGACACCTTTATAAATATGGCGTTCTGCCGCGATCACTTCCGGCGCAAGTTTTTCCACTTTTTCATATAACGCATACTCTTTGAGCATATTTTTTTCTTCGGATAATTTCTTTACAAATTTGCGGAACGTCTTGGCACGCGGATCCGAGATCGAATATACCGCATGCCCCATTCCATAGATCAGACCGGAACGGTCAAACGCCTGTTTGTTCAACAATGCGGTCAGATAGGTTTTGATCTCTTCGTCATCTTCCCAGTCATGGACATTTTCCTTCATATCCTCAAACATCAGAGACACCTTTTTATTGGCGCCTCCATGTCTTGGCCCTTTCAGGGAACCAAGCGCCGCCGAGATGGCCGCATACGTATCGGTTCCGGACGACGTTACGACATGATCGGTAAAGGTCGAGTTGTTACCGCCACCGTGCTCTGCATGAAGAACCAGCGCGATATCCAGAATCTTTGCCTCCAGCGGAGTAAACTGGCTGTCCGGGCGGAGCATATGCAGGATATTTTCCGCCGTCGAATAGTCTTCTTTTGGCGGATGCAGGAAGAAACTGCTGCCCTCATGGAAATAATTGGCAGCCTGATATCCGTACACCGCAAACATCGGCAGAAGTGCAACCAGTTCCAGACACTGGCGGAGTACATTTTCCGTCGTCGTATCGTCCGCTTTCGTATCATACGAATACAGCGTAAGCACGCTTCGTCCAAGCGTATTCATCAGATCGGAACTTGGTGCTTTCATAATGATATCGCGGACAAAACTGGACGGCAGACTCTTGCGGTATTCGGCAAGAATGTCCTTCAGGTCTTCAAGCTGGCTCTCTGTCGGCAGTTCGCCAAAGAGCAGAAGGTATACCACCTCTTCATATCCAAACCGTTTTTCATGCAAAAATCCATCGACAATCTCTTCGATATCAATTCCCTGATAATACAATTTTCCTTCGCACGGAACCATATCATGGTCGATCACCGTGTAAGAACGGATCTCGGAAATCTCGGTCAATCCGGTAAGCACACCCTGACCGTTTAAGTCTCGTAATCCTCGTTTTACTTCATATTTATCAAATAAAGTAGAGTCAATCGTACTGCTGGCTTCACATACGTCTGCCATTTTCTGTAACCACTCGTGTTTATATTCCAAATCAAGATTTTTATTCATATTGGCCCTCCTTAACTGTCTGATTTTCCTTTTTTATAATGTGGCAGCCATCACTGCTTTGATCGTATGCATCCGGTTTTCTGCTTCTTCAAATACTACGTCTGCGTACGCCTCAAACACTTCGTCTGTCACTTCCATCTCGGTCAAACCGTATTTTTCATAAATCTGTTTTCCAATTTTTGTCTTAAGGTCATGGAATGCCGGCAGGCAGTGCATAAAAATTGCCGTATCCTTGGCATTGTCCATCGCCTTCTTATTTACCTGGTACGGCGACAAGGCTTTGATACGCTCTTCCCAGACTTCTTCCGGTTCGCCCATCGAAACCCAGACATCGGTATACAAAACATCGGCATCTTTTGTGCCTTCTTCCACACTTTCCGTCAACGTTACAGAACCGCCGGATGCCTTGGCATATTCCTCACATTGTGCGACCAGCTCGGCATTTGGAAAATATTCTTTTGGCGCACACGCAGTAAAATGCATTCCCATCTTTGTGCAGGCGATCATCAGAGAATTTCCCATATTGTAACGGGCATCTCCCATATAGACAAGTTTGATGCCTTCTAATTTTCCAAATTTTTCCTGTATCGTCAGGAGATCGGCTAACATCTGTGTCGGATGATACTCATTGGTAAGTCCGTTCCAGACCGGAACACCGGCATATTGTGCCAGTTCTTCCACAATCTCCTGTCCAAATCCACGGTATTCGATCCCGTCGAACATTCTTCCTAACACCCTTGCGGTATCGGCGATGCTTTCTTTCTTGCCGATCTGTGATCCCTGTGGATCCAGATATGTAACACCCATCCCCAGATCATGGGCTGCCACTTCAAAGGAACAGCGCGTTCTTGTACTTGTTTTTTCAAAGATCAGAGCAATATTTTTCCCTTCGTGCATCCGATGGCTGATCCCATTTCTCTTCTTTTCCTTCAACTCTTTTGATAATTGTAAAAAATATCCAATTTCTTCCGGCGAAAAATCTTTTAATGTTAAAAAATTACGTCCTTTTAAATCCATGATTAACCTCTTTTCCGCAGTACGCTCTGTCTGCTGTTTTTAAGAATAAAGAGGGGGTTCTCTCCCGGCGCAGACCGGTGGTAAAGAATCCCCTTCTCCTGTTTATTCGGTTTCTTTTACACTTTCCACAACGGCTTTCGCAAGTCCGGCTACCCCCTGAATTTCGGAAGGGATAATGATCTTTGTTGCCTTTCCGTCCGCTGCTTTTTCAAATGCTTCAAGACTCTTTATCGTCAGTACTGCTTTGGACGGATCTGCTTCATTGAGGAAACGGATTCCCTCTGCCGTCGCTCTCTGTACTGCTTCGATCGCCTGCGCACGACCTTCCGCTTCCCGGATCGTCGCTTCTTTCTTCGCTTCTGCACGAAGGATCGCGGCTTCTTTTTCTGCCTCTGCTTCAAGGATTGCAGATTCTTTCTTTCCTTCGGCTACCAGGACGGTGGATTTTTTCTCACCTTCCGCACGAAGGATCGACTCACGGCGTTCACGCTCTGCCTTCATCTGTTTTTCCATTGAATCCTGAATCTCACGCGGTGGAATGATGTTTTTCAATTCCACACGATTTACTTTGATTCCCCATGGGTCGGTCGCAATATCGAGATTGGAACGCATATGGGTATTGATCGTCTCTCTTGACGTAAGTGTCTGGTCGAGTTCGAGATCACCGATAATATTACGAAGTGTCGTCGCCGTCAGATTTTCAATCGCCATGATCGGATTTTCGACTCCGTACGTAAACAGTTTCGGATCCGTGATCTGGAAAAATACAACCGTATCGATCTGCATTGTAACATTATCCTTTGTAATTACGGGCTGAGGTGGGAAATCCATCACCTGCTCTTTTAAATTCACCCGTCTTACCACACGGTCTAAAAACGGAACTTTAAAATGTATTCCTACGGACCATGTTCCGATATAAGCACCCAGTCTTTCAATAATAAACGCATTTGCCTGTGGAACGATCTTAATGCAGGATGCCAGTATAATAAGCACCAGCACAACAATGATCACGCCAACTACAAGCCCTCCGCTGATTCCTGTACCATCCATCTTTTTCACCTGTCCTTTCTTAATTTGTTTTTACGATCAATTTGACACCTTGTACTGCGGTAATCTCTACCTCTGTGTCTTTTTCAATCTTGTCTTTTTCTTCTTCCGCACGCGCGGACCATTCCATCCCCTGATATCGGACTCTTCCGGTTCCCAGCAGATTATCGATCGTCTCGATCACCACTGCTTTCTTTCCTATCATCTCATCAATGTTCGTTTTTTCTTTTACGGGATTAAAAAACCGCATCGCAATAGGACGAAATACGATCATAGATAAAAATGAGAGAATAACAAACACCGTAAACTGCAGCCAAAAGCCGCCGCCAAGTCCGGTCACAACTGCCGCACCAAGAGATCCCAAAGCAAACCATACGGTCGTCAGTCCCATGGTCGCTGCTTCGATAAGAATCATAACCGCTAAAATCACTAACCATATAACCACTGATTCAGCACCTCCTTTTGGGCATTTTAAAAAACATTACTCTATCTATTTTACTATATCCGGACAAATATTGCAACTACCGATTGCGATGAATCTCATACATGAAAAGCGCCGCACTGACTGCTGCATTGAGAGATTCCAGCTGTCCTTCCATCGGAATTTTAATTTTGTGCGTAGCCGCCTGCTGCGTCTCCGGTCTTATGCCATTTGCCTCATTTCCTATAATAACTGCACATTTTCCCTCGTAAGTCTCTTCCGTATAAAACCGTGCTCCATCGAGACTCGCCGCATAAACGGAAAAATGTTCTGCTTTTAACTGTTCCGCTTCTCTTGTCATATTTTCCGTAATGATAAAGGGGAGTCGGAAAATCGCGCCCATCGTCGCGCGCACCACTTTCGGATTAAAGAGATCCACACAGCCGGCTGACAGGATAACCGCCGACATTCCGGCTCCTTCCGCCGTCCGGAATATCGTCCCCAGATTTCCGGGATCCTGAATATCTTCCAGACAGATCACGGCAGCATTTTCTTGTTCTACAACAGTAGACCTATCATATCCCGGCATCTTCACGACCGCAAGCACCCCCTGCGGGCTTTCGGTGTCTGACATTTCCTGAAATACTTTTGAACTTACATATTCTACATCTGCTTCTTTCAGTTTATGCGATAGTCTGTCAAAATATTCTTCTTTTACATTTTCTGACAGATATATTTTTTCTGCCATATGGTACGCCAGTGCATCTTCGACAAGCCGCACTCCCTCTGCGATAAAAAGGCCTTCTTTTCTGCGGTTTCTGGCACTCTTTTTCAGTTTCTGTATCTTCTTTATCTGGGAATTTGCACTGCTCTCTATCATGACTGTGTCGTCCTCCTCTCAACCTCTTCCGCGATGCGGCCATTGACGCGCTGTACTTCTTCCTGAAAGGCGCGGGCAGAGATTCTGGTCGCCCCATGTCCGAGTATGATGATCTGCTCCATGCCATCCGATGTCGCAACCCGCACCCGTTTCTTCTTCGCAATCTCTTTCGTCGTCTTCTCGATATACATATCCGCCGTCTCGGCCTCTTTCGTATAAACAACGCTGATATTGTGGAATTGTTCTACACTGCCGGGATTTCCTTTTACCTTGTACGCATCAAATACAAGGATCAGATGGCATCCGCAAAAGCCCTGGTAGTTGCACATGATCTCCATCAGTTTGGCGCGCGCCCCCTCCAGATTTTCTGCGGCAAGTGCTTTTAATTCGTCCCAGGCAAAAATGATGTTGTAGCCGTCCA
>DJNB01000208.1:0-416 GCA_002435545.1 Lachnoclostridium sp. UBA6475 | reverse complement strand
TTCCGCTTTGATCACTTTCTTTGCCGGTGTCTCGACGCGGGTCTTTACCGGGCCGAACGTCCGCTCAAAGATCGCCTGCAGTTCTTTTTCTTCCGACATTTTCGAATTCTTTTTAGACGGTTCTTTCGGCGCTGCTGCCGTATTTTTTGCCGGCTGGCGGTTTTTTATCGACGTATCAATGTGTACATGTTTTGCCACTTCATTCCACGGCACGACAAACCCGGAACCATGTGAGCAAAATACCGAATCCGCCGTATTTTCCACATCCGCATCCGGGTCATATTTACATTTTTTTACAATTTCATCTTCGTTATGGCACGGTTCATATCCACAGAAAGAAAGCGTCATTCTCCCTCTGCCTTTCGTAAATGCCGCAAATTCCGTACCGTAGCCTGCCATCGATGCGACCGGACAGG
>DJNB01000118.1 GCA_002435545.1 Lachnoclostridium sp. UBA6475 | reverse complement strand
TGCTTGGAGGAAGCGGAGTACCGTTAGACAAGCCAAGAGAATTTACGGAAATTGAATTATCAATTATCCAGCGGATCATGATGGTTTGCACCAATCTTTTGATTGAGCCATGGGCCAATGTACAAAAGATCAATCCGACACTGGAACGAATTGAGACGAATTCCCAGTTTGCGCAGTTTGTATCACCAAATGAAATGACTTCAATTGTTACAATGAATATTAAAGTTGGTGATGTTGAAGAAGTAATGAATATTTGTATCCCGTATGCAGTAGTGGAACCGGTAATTGATAAGATCAATACAAAGTACTGGTATTCTACAGCTGAAATAAAAGATGATGACAGATATCGGGAATTTATTGAAGATAACATTCATAAAGCCAAAATCCCGGTACGTGCCATTATGGGACGAAGTGCCATTTCTGTAAATGATTTTATTCACTTACAGCCTGGGGATATCATTAAGATAAATACCAAGATAGAAGATGAATTGGATGTCTATGTTGGTAACATTAAGAAATTTTCTGCATTGCCCGGCGCCTATGAAGACGCCTATGCAGTTAAGATT
Source organism: Lachnoclostridium sp. UBA6475 (assembly GCA_002435545.1). Taxonomy (GTDB): domain Bacteria; phylum Bacillota; class Clostridia; order Lachnospirales; family Lachnospiraceae; genus Eubacterium_F. Next base: position 6,653 of record DJNB01000118.1, on the reverse strand, counting down.
AAATCAGTCTATAGAGAGGAGTAAAAATGCATGGATGGAATGTTATCGCAAGAGGAAATCAATGCGTTATTAGGAGGTATGGGCGATGATGCCGCGGAGGATACTTCCGATGCAGCAAAGGAACAAGAGACAACGGCTGCAAGCTCTAACGAACGTTTATCACCGGAAGAAAGTGATGCATTAGGTGAAATTGCTAACATCAGCATGGGAACTGCGGCAACAACACTTTCAATCCTGGTAAATAACCGAGTAGAGATTACAACTCCTAAATTATCATATGTTACAATGGATGATCTGAAAGAACAAAATCCTGCACCATGTGTCTTTATATATATATCATACCGAACCGGTTTGGAAGGTAAAAATATTCTGGTATTAAAGGAACATGATGTAAAGGTAATTACAGATCTTATGATGGGCGGTGATGGTACCAATACAGATGCTGAATTAACAGACCTTCACTTAAGTGCGATCAGTGAAGCAATGAATCAGATGATGGGTTCCGCCGCAACATCAATGTCATCAATGATCAGTGAAAAAGTGGATATCAGTCCACCAAGTTCTACAAGAGTAGACTTGACAAGTTCTATGATGGAAGATGATTTAAAGGACATGGTTGGTCAGACTTTTGTTCAAGTATCCTTCCGTATGACCATTGGAGATCTGGTGGACAGTGAGATTATGCAGTTGTATCCATTTGATTTTGCAAAACTGATCTATACGAGATTCCGCAGCACGATGGAGGGGGCACCTGGTGAATCGCAGCCGGTAGAAGCCGAGCAGAATTCGATTCCGGCCGCACAACCGGAACCAGTCGCAGCTCCAGCGCCACAGCCGGAACCTATGCCGGCGGCGCAGCAGCAAATGGATCCACAGATGGCATCAATGCAGCAACAGCCGATGATGGGAATGCAGCAGCCGATGAATGGGGCTATGCCAATGTATGCAATGCCCGCTCAAAATGTACCGATACAGCCGGCACAATTTCAGAGTTTTGTACCAAGTCAGGATTTAAGTGGTATTGCACCGGAAAATATTGATCTCATCATGGATGTTCCACTTGAGGTTACCGTGGAGTTGGGACGAACCAGTAAGTCTATCAAGGAGATCCTGGACTTTTCGCCGGGAACGATCATTGAACTTGATAAACTGGCAGGGGAACCAATTGATGTTTTAGTAAATGGTAAATTTGTTGCAAAAGGAGAAGTGGTTGTAATTGAAGAAAGCTTCGGTATCCGTGTAACAGAGATTATTAAAGACTAATTAGAATAATGGAGGAATATGAACAATGGCAAAAAGTATTTTAATATGTGATGATGCTGCATTTATGCGAGTGATGATTAAGGATATTTTGACAAAAAATGGCTATGAAGTAGCAGGAGAAGCTGAAAATGGATTAAAAGCAGTAGAAAAGTACAATGAAACAAAACCGGATCTGGTTATGATGGATATTACTATGCCGGAGATGGATGGAATTCAGGCATTGAAGAAGATCAAAGAGGGAGATCCGTCTGCGAATATCATTATGTGTTCTGCGATGGGTCAGCAGGCTATGGTAATTGAATCCATTCAATCCGGTGCCAAAGATTTTATTGTTAAGCCATTTCAGGCAGATCGTGTATTGGAAGCTGTGAAAAAGGCAATTGGCTGATGATTAATAATATTTTGCAATTAATTGCTTCATTATTTGTGTTTGTACTGGTTTTGGCACTCACGTATTTTGCGACAAAGTGGATTGCCAAATCCGGTGCAATACAATCGCGTGCAAGAAACATTAAAGTTATAGAAACATACAAAATTGCACCATCGAAGTATATTCAGATTGTTCAGATTGGAAATAAAACGTGTGCCATTGGTGTTACAAAAGATCAGATCACATATTTGACAGAACTGGATGAATTGTCTTTTGAAGACTTGGAAAACGTGGAAAACAATTTGAGAGATACTTCGTTTAAAGAGGTAATGAAAAACATGCTTTCAAATGCAAAAAACAGAGATCATAAAAAATAAGAAAAGGTTGGTATTATGAGAACACACAAGAGATTTTTTTCGATTTTATGTAAGGCGATGTCTCTGGTTTTGGCACTGTGTATATTGACCTTTTTTTCTGGTACAATTGTTTGTGCAAAGCCGGACTCAAACTCTCATGTTGATGAGATAGAAGGAAGCAGTACAGCAGGAGTGTCGGATCCGGAAGATCCGGGGGATTTTCAATTTAACATTAGTTCCAATGCGGGAAGCAGCAGTCTATCAGCAAGTTTAAAAATGCTGCTCGTATTGACTGTGCTTGCTCTGGCACCATCGATCATTATAATGATGACATCATTTACAAGAATTATCGTGGTGCTTCATTTTGTGCGTTCTGCACTGGGAACGCAGACCAGTCCGCCCAATCAGGTGCTGGTTGGACTTGCTTTATTCCTGACTTTGTTTATTATGTCACCTGTTATAACTCAGATCAATACCGATTGTGTGAAACCTTATGAACAAGGCACGATAACTCAGGAAGAGGCATTAAATGCAGGGCTGAAACCGATTCGGGAGTTTATGTTTAAGCAGACCAATCGTGCGGATATTCAGCTTTTTCTGGAAATTGAAGGAAAAGAAAATGAAATACAGACAGAAGATGATGTGCCAACGATGGTTTTGATGCCGGCATTTATGATCAGTGAATTAAAGACCGCTTTTATTATCGGCTTTCTGATCTATCTTCCTTTTATTGTCATTGATATGGTTGTTTCATCCACTTTGATGTCAATGGGTATGATGATGCTCCCGCCGACAACGATTTCTATGCCGTTTAAGATATTATTGTTTATTCTGGCAGATGGATGGAATCTTGTTATCGGACAGCTTGTGAAAACCTTTTACTGACGGATTGATTTGTTTTAGAAATGCAAGAGAAAGGGCTGGTGAAATAGCATGACAGAAGCAGATTTGATCGAAGTAACTACACAGACAATTTGGACAATTATCAAATGCTCCGTTCCGTTGCTTCTTGTATCTTTGATTGTCGGTCTGATCATAAGTATATTTCAGACGGTGACATCAATACAGGAACAGACACTTACATTTGTGCCCAAACTTTTAGCGATTTTTATCACACTTTTGCTGACGGGAAACTGGATTATGCAAAGTTGTGTTGAGTTTTTTACGACTTTATGTGAAAGTTTTTACCCCTATGTAAAATGATAAAAATGGAAAATGGTAAAAAAGGAAGGACTTGCTGAGGAGGAGAGGATATGAGCTTTACAGTAGAACATGTAGAATTTTATCTTCTGGTCCTGATAAGGATTAGTTCCTTTGTAATAGGTGCTCCTATTTTTGGATATCAGACGATCCCTATGAAGATCCGGCTGGCAATTGGAATGGTTTTGTCGTTAGCTGCAATACAGACAGTACCGGTTATTGAACTGAATTATGTTGGTATTCTGGGATTTTCCGCGTTAGTGCTAAAAGAAATGANNGATTCAAACGGTACCGGTGATCGAATTGAATTATGTAGGAGTCCTTGGATTTTCTGTATTGGTATTGAAAGAAATGATCGTAGGACTTACAATAGGTTTCATGTGTAATATGTGTACGTATATTATTTCTTTTGCCGGTCAGCTGATCGATATGGAGATGGGATTGTCGATGGCAAGTGCCTTTGATCCATTAACCAACATACAAGTGACAGTTACCGGTAATCTGTATACGTATCTGGTTATGACGATGATGCTGATCAGTAATATGCACTATAAGATACTGCAGGCAATCCTAGATACATTTACGTACTTTAACGTAGGCCAGGCCGTTTTAGATGGAAACTTACAGGAGACCGTCGTTGATTTTCTGGTGAATTTTTTCCTTGTTGGTTTCCGGATCGTGCTTCCGGTATTTGCCTGTATGCTTGTGATCAACGTTGTTCTTGGTGTATTGTCAAGAGCGATTCCACAGATGAATATGTTTGTGGTAGGTATTCAGATTAAAGTATTGGTTGGTATTGTGATATTGTTTATTATTGTGCCGACAATTCCAACAATTTCCAATTTTGTGTTTGATACAATGCAGGATGTTGTTGTTAAGTTATACAATTCATTTACTCCAAGCTGAGAATGGAGAATACGATATGTTAAAATATGAACTTCAGTTTTTTGCCAAAGAAGGAGAAGGCGGAGAAAAAACAGAAGATGCTACTCCGAAAAAATTAGATGATGCGAGAAAAGAAGGACAGGTGGCGAAAAGCCAGGATATTGCAGTGGCAGTTATCCTATTACTCTTTTTTGTCATGGTCCGCGTGTTTGGCAGTTTTTTGTATCGTACCTTTTTGGAGACATTTCGTTTTTTATATGAATCAATTTCGCAGTATTCCGGCGATTTTAATGCGCTTCGTTCCATGAATATTATGGTATACTGCGGAAGACAGCTGTTTTTTCTGGCAGGTCCGATCATGGCAGTGATTTTGGTCACTGTTGTAATCGTTAATGTTGCGCAGGTCAAATGGCGGCCGACTATGAAGCCGCTGCAGCCGAAATTTTCAAAGATCAATCCGGTTTCCGGAATGAAGCGGATGTTTTCCAAGGACAAGATCTTTGATCTTTGTAAGGCCATTGCAAAATTAGCAGTATTATTTTATGTTATCTATAATGAATTGGCCGATGAGTGGGGAATGGTGGTAAATATCTATTCTCTCGACCTGATGTCGGCGCTGCAGTTATTAGTAAACACAGTTATAAATGTTGGTATAAAGATAAGTTTTGTGTTTTTGATCCTTGCCGGAGTGGATTATTTTTATCAGAGAAGAAAATTTAAAAATGATATGAAGATGACCAAACAGGAAGTAAAAGAGGAGTATAAAAATACCGAAGGAAATCCGCAGATCAAAAGCAGAATTCGAAGTAAAATGCAGGAAGTTTCGCGGGCGCGTATGATGCAGAGCGTGCCGGAAGCAGATGTTGTCATTACCAACCCGACACATCTTGCCGTAGCGATCAAATATGATAAAGAAGTCGGCGAGGCCCCGATTGTTTTGGCAAAAGGAGCAGATCATCTTGCCGCAAGGATTCGAGAGTGTGCAGCTGAAAATAAAGTGGAAATTGTAGAAAATAAGCCGCTTGCCAGAATGCTGTACTATAATGTAGAGATTGGAAACCAGATTCCACCGGAACTGTATCAGATGGTGGCAGAGGTATTAGCTTATGTTTATAGTATACAAGGGAAAATATAAAACCAGGAGGTGGAATGACAAATGAAGAAAACGGATATCATTTTGGGATGTTTTGTCCTGATACCTATTTTATGCCTTATCATTCCGGTTCCGCTGGTTCTTTTGGATGTTTTATTTACGGCCAACATTGGAGTGTCCATGTTGATTCTTTTTAATGCTCTTTTTGCCAAAGAGCCGCTTGACATGTCTTCGTTTCCAACGCTGCTGCTGCTTACAACGTTGTTTCGATTGTCGTTAAATGTCAGCTCAACACGTAACATTCTTTTGAATGGGGAAGCGGGAAACGTTGTGAATACATTTGGTAACTTTGTTGGTGGAGGTAACCTGGTTGTTGGAGCCGTTGTTTTCGTTATCCTGATCATTGTACAGTTGATGGTTATCAACAAAGGTTCCGAACGTGTATCCGAGGTTACAGCAAGATTTACGCTGGATGCAATGCCCGGTAAACAGATGGCGATCGATGCGGATCTGAATACAGGTGCCATTACCGATGAGGAAGCCAAACAAAGACGAGAGAAAATTCAGGAAGAGTCTGCATTTTTTGGTTCTATGGATGGTGCAACAAAGTATGTAAAAGGAGACGCTACGGCAGGTCTTTTGATTACGGTGATAAACTTTGTTGGAGGACTTGCGATCGGTGTTCTTATGAATGGAATGGATGCCCAGTCCGCGCTGCAGACGTATTCAATCCTGACGATCGGTGATGGTCTTACCAGCCAGATCCCGTCCCTGATGATCTCGCTGGCAACCGGTGTACTTGTTACGAAGGGATCCAAAGAGGCAGATATCAGCGGTATTTTGCAGAAACAATTGTTCTCAACGCCGAAAGTACTGCTGATCGCAGGCTGTGCCCTGATTGGCCTGGGAGTATTCACGCCGATGAATATCATTATTTTTTCAGGCTATGGAATTATGTTTATTATAACGGCACGTATTATTAAAAATGAACTTGAGATGGAAGAGACGGATGCGCAGGTTGACGAAGAGGAAGAGACGGCAGAAGAGATCCGTCGTCCGGAAAATGTTACTTCCCTGTTAAAAGTGGATGCGATCGAACTGGAGTTTGGATATGGAATCATACCGCTTGCGGATGTAAACCAGGGTGGAGATCTGCTTGACCGAGTTGTTATGATCCGTAGACAAATTGCGCTGGAACTTGGATGCGTTGTTCCGATGATCCGTCTGCGTGATAACATTCAGTTGAATCCAAATCAATACGTGATCAAGATAAAAGGAGTTCCGATCAGTGAAGGAGAAATCCTGTTTGACCATTATATGGCAATGAATCCTGGTTATGTAGAAGAAGAATTAACCGGAATTCCGACATTTGAGCCGTCCTATCACCTGCCGGCGATCTGGATTACGGAGGCACAGCGCGAACGTGCAGAGTCTCTGGGATATACGGTGGTTGACCCGCCATCCATTATTGCAACGCATTTGATGG
>DJNB01000154.1 GCA_002435545.1 Lachnoclostridium sp. UBA6475 | reverse complement strand
GGAAAACGGCCGGATTATGCGACCGTCGTGTATTCCAATCTGATCCGGCGCACGTACAAAGATGTGCCGATTGTCTTAGGCGGGATTGAGGCGAGCCTGCGCCGTCTGTCGCACTATGATTACTGGTCGGATAAGGTCAAACGATCCATTCTGCTTGATGCAGGGGCGGATCTCATCTCGTATGGCATGGGGGAACATAGTATGCTGGAGATTGCCGATGCGCTGGCGAGCGGCATGGACGTGAAAGATATCACGTATATTGCAGGAACCGTTTACCGCACGAAAGAGGGCGCGGAAATTTATGACAGTGTTGAGCTTCCCGACTATGAGGAAGTGGTGGCAGAGAAGAAAAAATATGCCGAAAGTTTTATGAGACAATATGAAAATACAGATCCGTTTACGGCAAAAACACTGGTGGAGCGTTATCCCGGCAAAGTCCTTGTCGTGCAGAATCCACCGGCAAAACCGCTTACGACGCAGGAAATGGACGACATCTATGATTATCCGTATGTGGGAACGTATCATCCGAGTTACAAAAAGCAGGGCGGCGTCCCTGCAATCCAGGAGATCAAATTCAGTCTGACGAGCTGCCGGGGCTGCTATGGCGGCTGTAGTTTTTGTGCGCTGACATTTCATCAGGGGCGCATCGTGCAGGCGCGGAGCCATGATTCCATTTTGCGGGAAGCAAAACAGATGACCGAGGATCCGGAATTTAAGGGATATATCCACGATGTGGGAGGACCAACTGGAAATTTTAGGAAACCAGCCTGCGACAAACAGATGCAGTTTGGCGTCTGCAAAAACAAACAGTGTTTATTTCCCAAACCATGCAATAACCTGAAAGCAGACCACAAAGACTATGTCGAACTGCTCCGTAAACTGCGGAAACTTCCGAGGGTAAAGAAAGTGTTTGTGCGTTCCGGAATCCGTTTTGATTATGTGATGGCAGATGCGAAAGATACCTTTTTAAAGGAATTGTGTGAGTACCATATCAGCGGTCAGCTGCGTGTGGCGCCGGAACATGTATCCGATGTCGTTCTCGCGGCGATGGGAAAACCGAAAAATGATGTTTACGAAAGTTTTTTAAGGCGCTATGCCAAGGTGAATCGTCTGACCGGCAAACAGCAGTACGCGGTGCCGTATCTTATGTCCTCCCATCCGGGTTCGACATTAAAAGAGGCGGTGGAACTTGCGGAATACGTGCGGGATCTCGGCTATATGCCGGAGCAGGTGCAGGACTTTTATCCGACGCCGGCAACCATTTCTACGTGTATGTATTATACCGGACTGGATCCCCGCACGATGCAGCCGATCTATGTGCCGAAAAAACGGCATGAAAAGGAGATGCAGCGCGCTCTGATCCAATATCGCAGGCCGGAAAATTATGCGCTGGTAAAAGAAGCACTTTTGAAACTGGGACGGACGGATCTTATTGGATATGACAAAAACTGCCTGATTCCTTCAAGGCCGTGGAGCGAGAAAAAGTCCGGCAAAAAGAACGAAAAAAGCCGAGGAAAACAAGCAGGCAGACAGGCTGGAAAACAAAAAAACCAGCAGGGAAAGAGAAAAAAGCAAAAAAAACATTGACTGTTACCATACGTCATGGTTTATAATAGGAAAAAAGGGGAGGTGCATGGATGGCAGAAAAGGAACGATATTCTACCGGTGAATTTGCGAAAAAAGCAAATGTATCCATTCGTACGATACACTTTTATGAAAAAAAAGGATTGATCCATCCGCTTGAAATCGCGGACAATGGATATCGTTATTATGGAGAGCAGGAATTTGCGCGTCTGCAGCGGATCCTGACACTCAAGATCCTTGGATTTTCGCTGGAAGAGATCCAGGCACTCTCGCTGAATGAGACAGATTCCGATTATCTGCAGCAGTCGCTTGAACAGCAGCGTTTTCTGATGCAGCGAAAGATACGCTATCTCCAGATGGTGGAAAAAGCACTGGGAGAGGTGTCCGGGAAACTGAAGCAGGAAAAAAAGCCAAATTGGGATGAGATCACCAAACTGATCCGTATTGCGAATATGGACCGCGAACTTGTCGAACAGTACAAAAATGGGACGAATATCAATGCCCGCATCCGCCTGCATCATTTGTATTCGCAAAATCCACAGAGCTGGTTTTCGTGGATCTTTGACCAGATCGAGCGGAAATATATGAAACATGTGCTGGAACTTGGCTGCGGCACGGGGCAGTTTTGGAAAGAGAACTGGAAAAAAATTCCAAAAGAATCCCGCATTCATCTTACGGATATCTCGCCGGGGATGTTGGAAGACAGCCGTAAAAATCTGAATCTCGCAGAGAAAGAAAACCGGTTTTCGTTTGATATTGCCGATGCCTGTTCGATCCCGGCGGAGGACGACAGTTTTGATCTGGTGGTCGCAAATTTTATGTTGTTTTATGTAAAAGACCAGAAAAAGGCGTTTTCGGAGATTTGCCGGGTGTTAAAAAAAGACGGGATTTTTGTATGCGCTACGTATGGCGCCCGTCATATGGCAGAGATTGAGGATCTTGTGCAGTCCTATCAGCCAAAGATCCACCTGTCCGAGATCAAATTGTATGATGTCTTTGGCTTGGAAAATGGGAAGCAGAAGATGGCACCGTATTTTTCACAGATTGAAAAGCGTGAGTATGAGGATTCTCTTGTGGTAACGGAAGTCCAGCCGCTTCTTGATTATATCCTGTCCTGCCATGGCAACCAGAAAGAATATCTGGTCAAAGAATACGACAATTTTGTCGCGTATGTGCAGAAAAAGATGCAGCAAAAGGGAACCATTAACATTACAAAACAAGCGGGAATATTTATTGCGAAACCGCGCAAATAATAAAATTGGAGGAAATTGAACATGAAAATTATTGTAACCGGAGGAGCCGGATTTATTGGAGGAAATTTCGTACATCATATGGTAAATAAGTATCCGGACTATGAGATCATCAACCTGGATCTTTTGACCTATGCGGGAAACCTTGAAACATTAAAACCGGTTGAAAATAAACCGAATTATAAATTTGTCCGCGGAGATATCGCCGACCGTAAATTTGTTATGGATCTTTTCGAAAAAGAGCGCCCGGACATCGTAGTAAACTTCGCGGCAGAAAGCCACGTAGACCGTTCGATTACGGATCCGGGGATCTTTGTACAGACCAATGTACTCGGAACCCAGGTTCTTTTGGATGCGTCCAAAGAGTATGGTGTGAAACGTTATCATCAGGTATCGACCGATGAAGTATACGGCGATCTGCCACTTGACAGACCGGATCTTTTCTTCCACGAAGATACGCCGATCCACACATCCAGCCCGTATTCATCCAGTAAGGCGAGTGCGGATCTCTTTGTGCTTGCTTACCATCGTACGTATGGACTGCCGGTGACAATTTCGCGCTGCTCCAATAACTACGGACCATATCATTTCCCTGAGAAACTGATTCCGCTTATCATTTCCCGTGCCCTTGCCGATGAAAAACTTCCGGTTTATGGAAAAGGCGAAAATGTACGCGACTGGCTTCATGTATCGGATCACTGTGAAGCCATCGATCTGATCATCCACAAAGGACGTGTCGGCGAAGTTTATAATGTCGGAGGACACAATGAGCGCACCAATCTGGAAGTCGTGAAAACGATTTTGAAAGCACTCGATAAGCCGGAAAGCCTGATCGAATTTGTAACCGATCGTCCGGGACACGATCTCCGCTATGCGATCGATCCGACGAAACTGGAGACAGAACTTGGCTGGAAGCCAAAATATACCTTTGAGACAGGAATCCAACAGACGATCCAGTGGTATCTGGATAACGAGGAATGGTGGCAGAATATCATCAGCGGTGAGTATGCCAATTATTTTGATAAAATGTACGGAAAGGAACTGGCAGAATGAAAGTATTAGTAACAGGCGTCAAAGGCCAGCTGGGATATGACGTCGTACGCGAGCTGGAAAAACGCGGTCATACTGCCGTCGGTGTGGACATTGAAGAAATGGACATTACCGATGCCGCAGCAGTAGAGCGTGTCTTAACGGAGACGCAGCCGGAGGCAGTGATACACTGCAGTGCATTTACCGCGGTTGACCGGGCGGAAGATGAGACGGAACTCTGCCGCAGAGTCAATGTAGAAGGCACGGAAAATATTGCCAAAATTTGTAAAAAACTGGACTGCAGGATGCTCTATCTGAGTACCGATTATATCTTTTCCGGTGACGGAGAAAGACCGTGGGAGCCGGATGACGAGGCTTCCCCACTCAATGCTTATGGACAGAGCAAATACGACGGAGAGCTGGCACTCAAAAAGTATGTGGATAAATATTTTATTGTCCGTATTTCCTGGGTATTTGGAATCAATGGCAATAATTTTATCAAAACCATGCTCCGCCTCGGCAGAGAAAATGGTGCGGTTAAGGTGGTTGATGACCAGATCGGTTCGCCGACGTATACGTATGATCTTTCCCGCCTGCTTGTGGATATGATCGAAAGTGACCGCTATGGCGCTTACCACGCGACGAATGAAGGGATTTGCAGCTGGTATGAATTTGCCAAAGAGATCTTCCGCGCAGCCGGTATGAATGACGTTTCCGTGACGCCGGTTAAGAGTGGAGAATTTCCGGTAAAGGCAAAACGGCCAAAAAACAGCCGGATGAGCAAGGAAAAACTCGTCGCAAACGGCTTTTCCCTGCTTCCGGCCTGGCAGGATGCAGTAGCTAGATATATAAATTTATTATAACTATTCATTAATGAACGGAACAAGTTTCTTCCGGTACGGTTCCCTTGGCAAAATATTCCTTTTTGCTTCGGGAACTGTAGTGGTTTTCAGCCAGTGGTTTTCCGCATACCGTGCATGTCCGCACGGCAACGACGGAAGATGGCATCGTAAATTTCGCTTTTTCATCTTTATGTTTTTTACTCAATTTTTCCATAATTGCTTTCCAGATTGCCTTATGATAAGTTGTGTTGCTCTGCTTTTCGCCGGCATCGTAACCGCCCCAGATCCCGGCGGTGAGATACGGCGTGTAGCCGACAAACCACAAGTCCTTATTTCTGGTGGAAGTTCCGGTCTTTCCGGCAACCGGTACGTTAATCTCACTTAGTTTTACAGCGGTTCCGGTACCGGAATTTACGACATCCTGCATCGCACTTGTGAGAAGGAATGCGGTCGAATCTTTCATCACCTGTTTGCTGGAAGAAGTTGTCACGACCGTTACGTCATTTCCCTTTTTGTCCTGCGTCTTTGTTACGACAGGTGTCTTGTCGAGCAGGACATTTCCGTCATGGTCGATAATTTTGGTATAAAACGTCGCTTTGTTGTAGACGCCATCGTTGGCAATGCTTGCAAAGGCAGTTGTCAATTCTAGATTGGAGACACCCTTTGTCAATCCACCAAGCGCCATCGGAAGGGAGATATCGCTGTAGATCTTTCCGCTTGCGTCGGTGTAACTTTCGACGAGAGAGGTAAATCCAAGGTTCAGCAGATAATCGTAACCGACTTTTGGCGTTACCTGTTCCAGGGTTTTGACGGCGATGACGTTCATGGAATCTGCGATCGCTTTGCGGATCGTCACTGTACCACGGTAGCCGCGATACCAGTTTTTTACAAGCCGCTTGGTGCCCGGATAATAATATGGTTCGTCTTTCTGCTGTGTTGCCAGTGTCATGCCCGAAGTATCCAGTGCAGGCAGATACGTGGACAGGACTTTGTACGTAGAACCCGGCTGGCGCAGGGATGTGCTTGCGCGGTTTAGAGTACGGCTGGCAGTTTTCTGTCCGCGTCCGCCACAGATGGCTTTGACCTGCCCGGTCTTTTGATCCATCACAACAAAAGAAACCTGCGGCTGGATGACAAAGTCCGTTTTTTCTCCTTCAACTTTGCATCCGTCACCTTTTGACATCGCTTTTTTGTATATTTTAATATACTGATTTGCTTTCTTTTTGTCGGTATAATAAAGTGGAATTTTTTTCTTTTTCTTTTGGGCAAACCAGTTTTTCATCGTGCCGGCATTGTAATTGTGTGCGACACCCTCGGCGTCGGTTACGGTGAGCTGGTAATTGAGCTGATACGTAGAGCCGGCCGGATAATACGAAGGATTGTTGATCACATTGTCGCAGACTTTCTGGACGGAAGCATCCTGTGTCGTATAAATTGTCAGTCCGCCGCGGTACAAGGCATTGTAAGCCTGTGTTTCCGTATATCCCAGCTCATTTTTCATGTCCGAGATCACCTGGTCGATCAAAGCATCCGTAAAATAAGAAGTGGTCGTCTGTGTGGCCGTGGTTTCTTTGTTTACGGCTTTGATGCGGGCATACACTTTGTCTGCCATGGCTTTCTCATATTCGTCGGAAGTGATATATCCCTGTTCTTTCATGTAAGTAAGGATTGTCGTCCGTTTTTTGGCATTTCGCTTTGGATGAGTGATCGGATTGTAACCTGCCGGGTTCTGGGTAATCCCCGCAAGGACTGCCGATTCGGATATGGTCAGTTCCGATACATCTTTATCAAAGTAGCGTTTGGCGGCTGCCTGGACGCCGAGAGTATTTTGTCCGAGATTGATCGTGTTCAGATAATATTCCAAAATCTGTTCTTTTGACAGACGGTTTTCCAGCTGGATGGCAAGGTACTGTTCTTGTACCTTTCTTTCCAGTTTCTGGGCAAAAGTAGCTTCTTCGCCCCCGTTAAATACCTGGTTTTTTAGGAGCTGCTGTGTCAGCGTACTGGCACCCTGGTGAAATTCTCCGCCATTGGTCAGACCGCTGAACGTCGCACGGAAGATTCCCTGCAGGTCAATTCCGTCATGCACCCAGAAACGCTCGTCCTCAATGGCGACAAAGGCATTCTGCAGGTGCTTTGGAATGGTATCCAGCGTCGCATACTGGCGGTTCGCTTCTTTTCCCACAAGGGTCTGTATCGTCTTTCCCTTGCTGTTTAAGATTGTTGTCGCATAGCCATCCGGGATGACATTGATCGAATCAATGCCCGGCGCCGTCTCCATGAGTCCGTTTACGATGCCGGATATGCCGCTGAGTCCGATCGCAGCGATGACAACCAGTGAGATCAGTACGATGCGCGCGGCCATGACTTTACATTTATTCAAACGGTGTGTGGCAGGAGATTTGAGTTTTTTCGCCCGCTCTACCGTATTTCTTTGGCTGAAATTCATAGAAATGATCCATCCTTTCTAAAATTTTTTTCGGTCCTTTTCTTATAGTATACCAAAAAGTCTTGCAAAGGGGAAGAAAAATTAGTACACTATTGTAAAAGGGGCGAAAGGATAATGGATATGCCAGAAGCGATAAAGATGATATATCAGGGCGGAAACGCCGAAGTAATAGAAAAAAAATCCCGTTTTATCGGAGAGATCTATCCCATCGGATCCGAGGAAGAAGCACAAAATATCGTAAATCAGATTCGGAAAAAACATTATGATGCCAGACATCACTGCTTTGCGTATGTGCTTGGTGAGAAAAATGAAGTGGAGCGGTGCAGTGATGACGGAGAACCGTCGGGAACCGCTGGAAGACCGATGTTAGATCTGCTTGTGGGAGCCGGGGTGCACGATGCCCTTGCCGTCGTGACGAGATATTTTGGCGGCACGCTGCTTGGAACCGGAGGTCTTGTGCGGGCGTATTCGGCGGCGACGAAAGAAGCACTGGAAAATTGTGAGATCCGTCAGAAAGAAGCCGGTTACCGCTTAACCATAGGAACCGATTATGTCGACCTTGGCAAAATCCAATATTTGGCAGCCGCAAGAGAACTGAAAGAAGAAAATGTCGATTACGGGGAAAATGTGTCGATCACGTATGAGGTTCCTGAGAGAGAAATTCAGGCATTTGAAAAAGAACTGGTTGACAAAACCGGAGGAAAATGTAAGATAGATAGAGGAAATAAAATATGGATCTACTCGAATATATGAATGAAAAAAATAAGGAAAAAGAGTCTCCGCTCGCTTCGCGCCTTCGTCCGACGACGTTGGATGAAGTGGTGGGGCAGGAGCATATCATCGGGAAGGATAAATTGTTATATCGTGCGATCAAGGCGGATAAACTGAGTTCTATCCTGTTGTATGGCCCGCCGGGAACCGGAAAGACGACACTTGCGAAAGTGATTGCGGCGACGACAAAAGCGGAATTTTTGCAGATCAATGCGACATCTGCCGGAAAAAAGGATATGGAAGAAGTGGTCGCGAAAGCGAAGGAAAACCGCGGTATGTACGGCAAAAAGACGATTTTGTTTATTGACGAGATTCACCGCTTCAATAAAGGCCAGCAGGATTATCTGCTTCCGTTTGTTGAGGACGGAACGATCATTTTGATCGGTGCAACGACGGAAAATCCGTATTTTGAGGTAAACAGAGCGTTGATTTCCCGCTCGATCATCTTTGAACTCCATCCGCTCTCCAAAGAAAATATCAAAGCCCTTTTGACACGGGCGGTTACCGATGTGGAAAAAGGACTTGGAAGTTACCATGCCGAGATGGACGAAGACGCGCTTTCTTTTCTGGCGGAGATCAGCGGCGGAGATGCCCGCATGGCGCTCAATGCGATTGAACTTGGGGTGCTCACGACACCGCGCGGCGAGGATGGAAACGTTCATATTACATTGGAAGTAGCGCAGGAATGCATCCAGAAGCGGACGATCCGTTATGATAAGACCGGAGACAATCATTATGATACGATTTCTGCGTTTATCAAAAGTATGCGGGGATCGGATCCCGATGCCGCCGTGTATTATCTGGCGAGAATGCTTTATGCCGGCGAAGATATCCGTTTTATCGCACGCCGCATCATGATCTGTGCGGCAGAAGACGTGTCCAATGCGGATCCGCAGGCGCTCGTCGTAGCGACGGCGGCATCGCAGGCGGTCATGCAGCTGGGGATGCCGGAAGCACGGATCATCCTTGCACAGGCAGCCACGTATGTGGCATGTGCGCCAAAGAGCAATTCGGCGATCATGGCGATCGACGGTGCGATGGAATTTGTGAAAGCACATCCGGATTACAAAATTCCTTCCTATTTACAAGACGCGCATTATAAAGGGGCAGCGAAACTGGGACATGGAATCGGTTACAAATATGCCCACGATTACAAAAACCATTATGCCAGACAACAATATCTGCCGGATGCCTGCAAAGACACCCATTTTTATAATCTGTCTGATCAGGGTTATGAAAAACAACTCAAGGAACATTTGACACGTATCCGCAGAGAAAGTGAGGAAGACAATGACTGATACAAAAAAAGAGCCAAAAAGCAGATATCCAAAATCCGTCCGAATTATCGCGATGGCCGGAATCCTTCTTTTGCTCGCACTATATATTATTACACTGATCGCGGCACTGACGACGTCGCCACAGGCACCGGGACTGTTTAAAGCCTGTCTCGGAGCATCCATTCTGCTCCCGATCGTCCTTTGGGGATATCTTCGTATCGCGATACTATTGACACCAAAAAAAGATAAAGGAGAAGACAATGTTTGAGATAAAAGCCAGAGAGGGAAAGGCGCGGAGCGGAACCTTTCACACCCCGCATGGGGATATCCAGACGCCCGTATTTATGAATGTAGGAACTGTTGCAGCGATCAAAGGTGCCGTTTCTACGATGGATCTGAAAGAGATCGGAACGCAGGTACAGCTGTCCAATACGTACCATCTTCATGTAAGACCGGGGGACGACGTTGTACGCAAGATGGGAGGTCTTCACAAATTTATGAACTGGGACCGCCCGATCCTTACGGATTCCGGCGGATTTCAGGTATTTTCCCTGGCGGGACTCCGCAAGATCAAAGAAGAAGGCGTTTATTTTAATTCGCACATTGACGGAAGAAAGATTTTCATGGGGCCGGAAGAAAGTATGCGGATCCAGTCCAATCTGGGATCGACGATCGCGATGGCATTTGACGAATGCGCACCGCACCCGGCGACACGCGAGTATATGGAAGCGTCTGTCGCCCGTACGACGCGCTGGCTGGAACGCTGCAAACGTGAGATGGACCGCTTAAATTCTCTCCCGGATACGATCAACAAGGAGCAGATGCTTTTTGGAATCAATCAGGGAGGAACGTTTGAAGACATCCGTATCGAGCACGCACAGCGGATTTCCGAATTGGATCTGCCGGGCTATTCCATCGGCGGACTGGCTGTCGGCGAGAGCCATGAAGAGATGTATCGCATTCTTGATGAAGTTGTGCCGCATCTTCCGGATAACAAACCGAGATATCTGATGGGCGTCGGAACTCCAGCGAATATTTTGGAAAGTGTCGAGCGCGGCGTGGATTTCTTTGATTGTGTATATCCGGCGCGAAATGGCCGTCACGGACACGCCTATACGAAATTTGGAAAGATGAATCTAATGAACAAACGCTTTGAACTGGATGAGCGTCCGATCGAGGAAGGATGCCAGTGTCCGGCGTGCCGCCACTACTCGCGTGCGTACATCCGACACCTGCTCAAAGCAAAAGAAATGCTGGGACTTCGATTATTAGTCTTGCATAATCTTTATTTTTATAATACAATGATGAGTGAGATTCGCGATGCGATCGAAGAAAATCGCTTTCAAGAATATAAAAAGAAAAAATTGGATTCCATGGAATCTAATGAATACTAAGTCTCGTAACAGAGCCAGGAGGTAAAGAAATGGGAACAGTTGGAATGATCATTTATGTGGTAGTTATTATCGGTGTATTTTGGCTGATTGCGATCCG
>DJNB01000045.1:724-6256 GCA_002435545.1 Lachnoclostridium sp. UBA6475 | reverse complement strand
GGCTGCTTTCGAGAAGCTGGATGGGAATGCCGGAGACGGTGCCATCAGCCATATCTGCTTCGACAGGAGCTGTACTCTCCTCAGGATACGCAGCTGCTTCTGTATCCTCGGTGGGTATGGTATCAACCGCATTTTCCACTTCGGGAACGCCTTCTGTATGCTGTGCTGCATCAGGCTCGGGTATTTCGACTTCAGAGTTTATGCAGGTGAGAATGTAGCTGGTGCTGCCGCCGATTTCCAGACGCAGGATACCATCTTCGCCAACGGGAATCACCCCAGGATACATGCCGGCATCGGTTTTCAGTTCAAACGTAACACCAGCCCAGCTTTCACCCAGCTGAATCTCCAGCTGTTCAGGCTGAACCACTTCCAACTCAGTGCCGTCCGTACCTTGGGCGGCTGCAGATGCAGGGGTGGGAAAGCACAGAATGCAGGTCATTGCCAGAACAAGCGCCAGACACTTCATATTTTTCGTTTTCATGTGAGTACCTCCGTTATTTATAGTCAGTAAAAATGTGATGTTTTTTAATTATTTTCATTTACCCTTTCACAGATCACAAGGTATCGTTGCCTGCCTCCGGATGCATAGGGATGGCAGGTCAGCAGGGTGACAAGTTCCTGACCGGGTTTGATCAGGATCTGCTCAACTTCGTTTGGCTGGATGATCTGGATTTCGGCCACCCTGTACTGGAGCGTTTCCCAGAGATTCGTAATGATGACCTCGTCGCCGGGCTGCAGTTTATCCACATACCGGAAGTAGGAGGCACCGCCCCATCCCCGATGGCCGGCAATGATGCAATTCGTGTCCCTTCCGCCAATGGGAATGCTGGTTTGACCTAAAAGAGCAGCACCGTCGGCCATGTGACGGTAGTTTGCGCCCAGAAACACCGGCATCTCCAGCTCCAAAGCGGGGATAGAGATCACGGCAAAGACTTCGCTTTCCAGACCGTAGTCAGCCAGAATGA
The DNA here is from genome assembly GCA_002435545.1 of Lachnoclostridium sp. UBA6475. Classification (GTDB taxonomy): domain Bacteria; phylum Bacillota; class Clostridia; order Lachnospirales; family Lachnospiraceae; genus Eubacterium_F. Next base: position 5,291 of record DJNB01000045.1, on the reverse strand, counting down.
AACTGGGGTCTTCATATCAAAGCAGGGGAACCGGTTCACAAGGACTTTCCATACTTTGACTATATGAAAAAGAATGGATATGTTGTCGACGAAAGCGTTGATGAAACAAGTCGTCTGCTTGAGCAGTGGCAATATCATGTTAATGATACCAGTCCCAGAGTATTTAATGTTACGCTTGCGCCAACTATGCAATGTAACTATAATTGTCCATACTGCTTTGAAGCTGGAAAGAGAAATGGGGTAACAATGTCACAAGAAACGGCAGATGCAGTGATTGCTTTTATCCGCGAGAAGGCCGAAAATAACCCTAGCCTTGAGCGAATCTCCATTAACGGCTTTGGCGGTGAGCCTCTTTTGAATGTAGATATACTGGAGTATATATGTCAGGCCGTGCAGCAGCTTTGTAAAAAATGTTGTATTGAATTTAATGGACACATTACAACAAATGCTTTTTTTCTCACGCCGTCTGTTGCATCCCGTCTTTCAAATTGTGGAATTACAACCGCACAAGTAAGCATCGATGGTATGCCTGAAGTTTATGCCGTAAGCAAAGGTGCAACATCTTATGCATTCTACCGGGTTGTGGATAATATAGCAAATGCATGCAATGCCATCCGAATCTCTGTACGAATTAATGTACACAGAGATGGACTTCCTGCTGCAGTGGAATTAACTGACTACTTGCTCAAGGAGAGGTCACTCGATGGGTTAATAAAAATTTACATTGCAAATATCAGGCAATATGGGGAGACGGTTAAGGCGGAAAGAGCAAATTTCTTAAGCTGGTGCAAAATGAATCGAGAATACATGCAGCTATTTGACCCAGTTTCAGGAAAGTATATGACAAAAGGGTTGGCGATCAGAAGTCTCAAAAGTCACTCTGTACCCTGTAACAATATTTGCAAATATAATGCATGTATCGGACCGGAAGGTGAGCTATATCCATGCGAGCACTACTTTGGTGACAGGCGATATATCTCTGGAAGCGTTTTTAATGGCGCAATGGAGACGGAGATGTCTGCGAGACTACGTGTTGCACAGTTTCCAAAGGGAAAAGAATGCAGAAAATGCACCATTGCGCCAATTTGCCTCGGGGGGTGCCCCGATGATAATGTGCGGCACCATAATATTATTAGCTGTGAAACATATTATAGAAGTCTTGTTGACAGGAAACTTTTAGAAATAAAAATGAGATCAGAGTTTGGGCGGCATGACGCGGAAATAACACAACATTGATACCACGGCAAATCAGTAGTTTTATTTGGTGCGCTGCAGGTTGGTTTGCTAAAACATAATTTCTTAATTATTGAAATTTATCAGAAATTCATTGGAAAGACTTTGGAAACTGGTATGGCAGAATAAGAATTCCTCTGGTGCATGAAAGCCACAGCAGTAAATTTGGCTTAGTGCGTTGCTGGAGAAAAACACTATTTATTTCAGAAAAGGGAACTATCCAACTATGCCCCCCAATATTGTATCGTGGCACCACGTACAGGGGCGTGCAGTTAGTGGCTACATAATGGAACGCTATCAAATGGCCAGGCATGAACGACTGAGGGTAAGAACTTACCCTGTCCTTTTCATGTCTGGCTCATTTTGCTCTGAGAAGGAAAATAATACGGATGATTCAATATTTAGAAATATAATTTTTAGTTGCAATGGAATTACAAGAATTCTTTCGATAACACTTCTGTACGTTTTGATAGTTTTTGTACTTAGTACAGCTATGACTCTATTTTTAAATTGTTTACAACTTCTGTTCTACGTTTTGTGGTTCGTTCCGTGAGGACGAGAGTAATTTAAAACTATTTAGGAAATCATAGATCATGCTGATACTGAAACTACTATGAATATTTACGCGGAAATGACCACGGAGAAAGGATGAAATTCTTTGCAAGCCTGAAAGGCAATTAAGATTACCTAATAAATACTGCTGCCGAAATTTCGAGTGGGGGAGGATTTACCTTGTGGATAATAGAGAAGCGTATTGCTGTTTGGTATCAATTGATTTTCAATATTATCTAGAAGAATTCGATGTTTTATATGTGACTTACGACTAACATATAAAAAACTAGGCCGCAAAGTCTTCAGGTCCCGCTCACCGCCGATTTCTCCAATTTGACAAATCTGAATCAAATTGGAGGAATCATAATGTTCAATCGGAAAACCGATCATGCGCTCAACAAAAAAGACCCCACCGCAATCGTTTATCAGGATGCCAACGGCAATCTCATCCGTCTTACGGTGCAGGATTTTTCCAGCCTCAAGGAATTCCGCAAATGGAAGAACTGGATGCAGTTAAAGAATCATGCTGAAGAGAAGAAAGATCATCTCTACCGGAACCATACCGTGTGCCTAGACGACCTGACAGAATGTATCCCTGCAAGCTCCGGTATGGAGGACGAAATGTCTGCAAAGGAAACTGCTCAGGAATATGTACACCAGCGGCGTCTCCTGTTTCATCAGGTGAAGTCGCTGCTGACTCCAACTCAGTTTCGCAGAATGTGGATGTACCATATTGAAGAGTTGGATACATATGAGATTGCAGCAATAGAAGGCACCTGCCATCAGGCGATTTCCCAAACCCTTGCAGCTGCCGAAAAAAAGATTGTTTCCAAACTGAAAAAGGCATAGACAAAATGCTCTCAAATCGGCGATAGGTGAAGGGACAAGTTCACACCCCCTTCTCTGCATCTTGAAAACTGAATACAAGATGATATAAGTACACACACCCTTTCGGAGATTGTCGGTTCGCCGCCATGACAAGGGGCTTCTGAGATTCGTCCCAGGAGCCCCTGAGAGCGATCTACGAACTGAAAGGCCCCAGTTGGTATGGGGTATCCTCTCTTACTGTGGTGAAATGGAACTTGCTCACGCGCCCCCAAGGACTAGGGGGCAGCCCTGCGGTACACGCCAGCCAGATGGCAGCGGTACTTGCAGAGTTATGACAGCCTTACCAAAGGCGGCTTGTATCATACCCACCAACCGGGGGCGTGGCAAATAGGTTGGAGTTAAGACCGTTCTTTATCTACAGTCTGCTGCACTCAGCATATATGTTAAGGCATTCCAAACAGGAAGTGCGGCAAAATTAAAGCTAGATATCATGCGCTGGCAGGGAAGCTTGTCAGCGCATTCATGTGGCTTTAATCTTAGAGAATTCTATCAGGAGGTTACATAATATGAACGCAACAACGAGATATGTGGTTCCCTCTGGGCATAAACGGCTTGCCGTTACTACTGATGAGCTACAAGCCCTGCTCGGCTGTGGACGCAAATCCGCAGTCGATGTAGGAGAGCTTGCGGAAGCGCGAATCCAGCTGGGAAAGAGAGTCCTTTGGAATGTCCAGAAGGTCCAGATTTATTTAGACATGATTTCTGCTTAACTTCCATCAGTGCCGCATCATTGACCGAAATCACTTTCTGTTCTATTATGTGGCCACACAAAGCAAGATAAGGAGTGATTCACAATGGCAACGGCAAAGCGCACAGACGCCCGTGGTCGTATTCTGAAAGATGGCGAATCCCAGCGTCCTGATGGCATTTATCGATACCGCTATACGGATGCTTACGGAAAGCGGCACGATGTTTACAGTAATCGGCTGGTTGCCACCGACAAGGTTCCTAAAGGAAGCAAGCCAGATCTGAGCCTACGGGAAAAGGAAAAGCAAATTAACCGGGATTTGGATGATGGAATCAAAGCTCAAGTTGAAAATTCTGCGACCCTTAATGAACTGTTTCAGCTCTACATGAGCACGAAAACAAAACTCAAGGAGTCCACCAGAACGAATTACATTTATATGTACGAGAAATACGTTCAGGATGTGCTAGGCTCTAAGAAAGTCAAGGACATTAAATACTCCACGATCTATTCCTTCTATAGCGGCCTAATTGATGGGCTCGGATTTAAGCCTAACTCCATGGAAATCATTCACTCTATTCTGCATCCAGTCTTTCGTTTGGCCGTGCGGGATGAATATATTCGCATGAACCCCACAGAGGGGGCGATGAGTGAAATTAAGCGGACATATGATTGGGAGAAGCCAAAGCGTATAGCTTTAACAATCCCGGAACAGGAAATGCTGATAGATTTCCTTAACACCTCTGAAACCTACTGCCGATGGAAGTCCATTATCACCTTTTTCTTAGGGACGGGGTGCCGTGTTGGCGAAGTGATTGGCTTGCGTTGGGAGGATTGCGACTTTGAAAAAAAGACAATCAGCATCAACCATAACACCATCTATCGGAAATATAAGGGAGAATCAGAAAGCCGATTTCACATTACAACTCCGAAGACAAAAGCGGGCATTCGGATGATTCCAATGCTCTCCGATGTAAAGAATGCACTTCTTGCGGAATATAATTTGCAGCAGCAAATTGGGTTCTGTGATGAAATCATTGATGGTTACAGCGGTTTTATTTTCCAGAACCGCTTTGGGAGCCTACTGAGTTCAAACGACATTAACCGTGCGCTGGAACGAATTTATACGGCCTGCAATAACGAAGAAAGGGAACGGGCTAAGGAAGAAAAACGTCCACCTGTCTTGATCCGGCACTTCTCCGTTCACAA
>DJNB01000045.1:0-692 GCA_002435545.1 Lachnoclostridium sp. UBA6475 | reverse complement strand
CATCACAATCTTCGCCACACATTCTGTACCCGGTTTTGTGAGAATGAGAGCAATCTGAAAGTCATTCAGGAAATCATGGGACATGCTGATATTGAAACCACTATGAACATTTATGCAGAGGCGACCACGGAAAAGAAAGTGGAATCCTTTGCGAATCTGGAAGGCAAAATCAAGATTTCTTGATGGAGGTATTAAAAATGGGAAAGATGAAAGATCTTACCGACTTGCAGTTCGGAAATCTTCGTGTTTTACATCGTGCGGAGGATATAAAACCCGGACGGCCTGCTTGGCTGTGTCAGTGCAAGTGCGGAAATACAGTGGTCGTGTCCTCGACCAATTTGTGTAAGACGAATGGGACGAAATCGTGTGGCTGTCTACGTCACAACCCTTCTCCAACACGCATTGATCTCACCGGTCAAGTTTTTGGGAAGCTGAAAGTTTTGGCAGAAACCAACGAACGAAGATCCGGTAAGATGGTCTGGCTGTGCCAATGTGAATGCGGGAATCAAGTCTTTGTTTCCTCCGACTCGCTCCGCAGCGGACGAACACGCTCCTGTGGCTGTATAGTTCGCCAACTGAAATATGATCTTACCGGGGAAAAGTTTGGAAACCTCCTTGTACTTGGCCCGGTCAAGAATAGGTGGATCAAAGGAAACGAAACGAGGTGGAAATGCAAGTGCCGTAACTGCGGA
>DJNB01000229.1 GCA_002435545.1 Lachnoclostridium sp. UBA6475 | reverse complement strand
CGTAAAAGGCCTTATGGCAGAATCTGATTCCGGTGTGCCCGCCATATCATTGGGAATGAATATTTCCGGTTCGGAAAGGTTGAAGAGCAATACGGCATCATTCCCTCTGCCACGTTTTACCCCCGTGATGCGGTAACGGCAGTCATCATTCCAGCCAAGAAGTGAGTAGAGCGTTGGAAGAAATGCAGTTCCGCTGATTTCACGGGGAGAGTTTTTTCCATCCTTTTTTTTAGACCACTGCATGGAATTCCGGCAGTCTTTACCAGCAGTTCTTACCGCAAAGATTTGTTTCTTTGGATGGATAAGCATTTCGATGAGTGCGCTGTCAAGTTTGCGGACGGCAGGAGTGGAAAAACGGATATCTCCCTGGCTGAATGTGACGGTAATACGGTCTGTGTTGTCGAAAAACTGCGAACGTGCAATTTCATATCCCCTCAGGTCAAATTCACCGGACTTTACTTCTACATTGCCGGGAGAGGGGACAGCCTGTTCCAAGCCATCATATACGCTGACAGATGCATTCATATAATCCGATTCCTTAAATCCGGCCCATCTTGGGTTGATGGATACAAAGCCTTTCAGAACACCTTCCGGGATGACCTTCAGTTGCGGAAGGATGCCTTTATTCCCATATTTGGCATTACTGATCAGTCTCTGAACTGCAATGAAATCATCTCTTGACACGATGGCTTCGTGATGGTTACGTTTCCTGTATTGTGGGCGGTTCTGCATATTCTTCTTTGATTTGTGGTTGAGATAATTCGGAGTGTATGTTTTATGGGCAAGGACATCACCACAGTGCCTTTCGTTCTGCAGTATCTGTAGAATGGAACCGGGAGACCATACGGTATTTCCTTTCTTTGGTCTCACAGCCGAGTTCTGTCAGGGTATCGGCAATTTCCTGACATGTGCATCCATTTAAGTACATCATAAATATCAGACGCACGATTTTTGCTTCCCCTTCATTGACCACCAGATTCCCATCTTCGTCATGGTCATAACCGAGAAGTGTCGGTGTGAGGAAGATTCCCCTTCGGAAACGCATCTCAATGGAAGCATTCATGATCTCGCTTTTGGTATGGCTTTCTTCCTGTGCAAGTGTTGCCATGAAGGAGAGTACCATTTCGCTTTTCGGATCAAAGGTATTGAGTCTTTCTGTTTCAAAGAAAACACCAACAGGATGCGGAAGAGAAAGCAGCTCTCTGACATAGCCAATGCAATCCACAACATTTCTTGCAAAACGTGATACACTTTTTGTTACTATAAGATCTATTTCACCTTTTTTGCAGTCTTCAATCATCAGCTTGAATTGATCACGGTGCTGCAGGGAAGTGCCGGAGATACCTTCGTCTGCGTAGATCTGCACGAGTTTCCAGTTCGGACTTTTGCTGATGACATCATGGTAATGGTTTTTCTGTAACTCATAAGAAGATGTCTGTCTTGGATCGTCCGTGGATACTCTTGCATAAACGGCTACTCTCTGTTCATTTTCAACTGCAAATATATCTTCCTGCGGAAGTGCCGGAATTACGTCAAGTTCATCAATGCTGACACCTTTATACCGCTCCCTGATCTTGTTTTTCTGGTCAGCAACGGAGCCGGCCTTCTGTTCATTCTCGTTCATGACTTACCACCTTTATTTCTGTGCTGGATTTTATTATAAAATTTTCATGCGGAAATAAAATAGACTATACGGACATGTATATCCCTATAGTCTATTTCAAAGAAAATTTATTTGTGTGAAAATGATGTGCCTTTATCTGCCCATATCTTTTGAAGCTATTTTCCAGCCGTTTTTGTGAATGGATTCAAGAATTGCTTTTATAAGTTCATAGATGAATCTTTTCTCGTTTTCCGAGCAGTTTTCCATGAGGATATCAATGTCCGTCTGGTATGCAGTCGGATTATTCATCTGAACTCCGGCGAGTAGTTCATCCACAGTGATTCCGAGGGCATTTACAATACGGATGATGGATTCTAAGCTGGCTTTTCTTTTGGCGTTTTCAATGTGACTTATGTAGGAGATGGAAAGATCCGTCATTTCTGCAAGCTGTGCCTGTGAAATATGATTCTGCTCCCGCACTTCCTTGATGCGGTATCCGATCTGCCTGTGGTTAATAGATGTCTGCGTTTGATTCATAGATTGTACCTCCTGTTTCCTTTTTCTTACGCAAGGTAAATTATCTATCAATAAGTGCAAAAAGGTTGTGTAATTTAATAAAGCGTAATGGAGTAAAGGAAAAACAGAGAGAGAGGAAAGTGCGAATTATGTCGAACGATTCTTATTGAAGGATACGGATGTAGATGGTATGCTTATAACTGGAACAAGACGATATAAGAATGATGGAAACAAGGTAAATCAAGGTTCTGTCATGATACAAAACTGAACTGCATAAACTTGCCGTTCATATTTTTTTACCTAGATACTCCATTGCACTAGAGTAAATTATGAAAGAGATATGGCTCTAATAATTCTTCTGCGTAACGGTTACAATATGTATATCGTACAGATAGAAGAGAGGTGTAATTTACTTGCGTACAGAGGAGTACATACCAAAGAGGGTAAAAGAATTATGCAGCAAGCATAAAGTCTCCAAATACAGACTTGCACAGCTCACGGATATGTCGCAGACAGCGTTGGCAAATATAATGAATAAGAAGAGCATACCTACAGTACCGACCTTGGAAAGAATCTGTGATGCATTCGGAATTTCAATTGCACAGTTCTTTGCCGGAGATGGTATGCGG
>DJNB01000016.1 GCA_002435545.1 Lachnoclostridium sp. UBA6475 | reverse complement strand
AGTCAATGCCGTGATAACTCTCGATCAGAATCTGTCCTTTCCGAATCGGTTTTTCCTGGATCAAACGATCAAACAGTTCCGCTTTGCGAATCTTTTTCGCTGTGTTTTTTACCGTTTTTTCCTGCTCATCGACCAATTTCCCCTCGATCTCTCCCTCTTCTGCCTCCCGGACAGACAACTCTTTGTCCTTGTACAGTTTTGTCTCTTTCCATCCCGGAAAATACGTATCTAACAGCTTTTCTGCGCGTTCTCTGAATTTTTCTTCAAACGAGAAATCCTTCTTTCTCTCCATTTCATCAAATCTTGCCTGTATGTGGCGGATATGGAAAAATAGCAGAATTTCTTTAAACTTATCAAATGCACCTTTTTCGATAAATTTCTCATCCACGATCTTTAAGGCATCCAGAATCTGCATATGTCTTTCATCAAAAGTGCTCATTGTCCCGCCTTTTCGGCCTTTGATATAATAATACAGTTTCTCATGCACACGTCCGACCTTCTTTGCACTCAAAAAGAGCGGATATACCGCTGCAAGGTCTTCAAATATGATCCCTTCCGGAAATGCAAACTCTGCCTGTGTCAGCAGCTCTTTCCGGCACAATTTATTCCACGGATACGGTGCATTCAGGCGCAGGATCTCCGGATTTTCGAAAATGCTCCGGTCAAACTCTCCTTTGCACCCCGCCTGATAAACCTGAATCTCCCCTGTCTCATCGTCGCAGCCGTAATATCCGCACGTAACCAGGTCACAGTCTTTTTCTTCAGCTTCCCGGATCAAATATTCATACATTCTCGGACTGACAAAATCATCGGAATCCACAAAACCGATATAATCTCCTGTCGCATACGAAATTCCATTGTTTCTTGCTGCGGCTTGTCCCGCATTCTCCTGGTTATAAAGAAATACCTTTCCGTCATACCGGCAGACAAATTCCTCAACGATTCCTTTTGTTCCATCCGTACTTCCATCATTTATTACAATTATTTCCATATTTGGATACGTCTGATGCACCAGCGAATCCAGACATCGTCTCAAATATTTTTCAACATTGTACGCCGGTACAATGACGCTGATTTTTTTATTCATGATTACCTCCAACTATCACTCCGCCGTCTCTGCCAGAGTGTTGTCAAAAAGATCCCCAAATGCAAACCAGTACATAAATGCCGGAAATACCTCAAACGGCAAAAACAGGCATTCTGTCATCGTTGCAATTACAAACCCGACACAAATTGCAGGGATCAAAAATGCATAGGTCGCATTTCTCCTTCGATTCGTCCAATAAAACTGGATCGACCGGATCACGCTTAATATCGTGATGATAAGATACAAAAACATCGCCGGCACCCCATACGTATAGGCAAACTGAAGCCAGTTATTGTGGGCGTGTGCCACCTTTTTTCCGTTTACGGTAAGCGTAATTCTACGATGTCCCTTCCAGTTCAATTTTTTCAAGTACGCTTTATAAATGGTAATCCGCCCATTGGATATCTTATTCAACGTGGAATTTCCATCCAGACTTGCGATCAGACGCCCAATGATGCTATTGTCTTTAAATTCCTTTTTTTCTTTGATCTCAGGGATCTGTACGCTCTCGATCGCATCCGATTCGGCAACAATTTTTTCTCCGATCCCCTCAATCTTTTCTCCATTGGACAGGTACAGAACATCTTCTTCAAACAAGATCGGATGTCCTACAATATTCGGTAAATGACGCACTCCGGCAAAGAAAACCGGATAACACACTACCGTTATCACAGTCAGAAGGACAATGCCCTTGATCGTCTCCTTCCACTTATGACTTGCCTTTCCACGGCAGATCCGGAGTATGATCCACAAGATGAGGATTCCGCTGACTGCCAGCATTGCCGTCCGCGCCTGCGAAACAGAGATATAAAACAACACAAGCGCCAGCTGCAGATACGTCGGCCATGCTTTGCGAAACTTCTTTCCCGTCTCTACATTCCAGTCAAGGTCTGACATATAGATGGCAAAAATAACATACAGATACAGTCCAAACGTATTTGGATTGGTAAATATCCCCGCATATCTTCCCCCCTCAAAAAACGGACGGAACAAAAAGGAGATAACAGCCATCAATAAAAAGGTTATTTTTACTGCATCTTTTAAACTTTTCCACAACAGATCTTTCCGGCTGTTATTCTGCCATACAAAAAAAACTCCGGGCAGTACAAATGCCAGTATGATCCCCAGTCCACATGCTTTTTTACTTACCAGAAAATCGGAAATCGTAAATAACAGGCACATTCCGAACCAGGCGACACTAAGCCCCTTATGCCAGGTTCTGCGTTCCAGTTTTTTATCCAGCGAAAAGACCGCGATCACAAGCATCAAAAAGATGCCGCAAATGGTATTATAAAAATAACTCTCTTTCATCAACACATAACGAACGATGCAAAAAAGCACCAGATCTGCCATAAAACAAGCCGTCAAAACGCGATATCTCACTTTTGGCTGAACCTTCCGGACAATCGGAATCCACGGAGACAGCAAATGGATAAACAAATCCTGCAGCCAGTTCATTTCATCACACTCCATTCCTCTTAACGAAGCACCGCAGCCACCGTTTGAAACAAAATTACCAAATCTTTCCAAAAAGAAAAACTACGGATGTAACTAAAATTGTATTTCATTTTCTCCGGCAGGATCTGTTCCATATAGACCTGATCCGGATTCTCTTCTCCCGTCAACAATCTTTCTTCATCTTTATATTCAATACTTGCCGGAGACGTCACACCGGCAGGCATAAGTAACGTCGCATACATCTCTTTCGTGTACGCATCCACATATTTTTCCACTTCCGGACGGGTTCCCACAAAGGACATCTCGCCTTTTAAAATATTCACTAACTGAGGCAGTTCATCCAGCCGGACTTTCCGCAGAAAACGCCCGACTCCTGTCACTCTGCTGTCGCCACTGACCGTCACCTGGCTTCCCTTTTGCGGCGCATCGGCAACCATCGTACGGAATTTATAGATCTGAAACCGTTTTCCATACGTTGTCACGCGGGTCTGGTGAAAGATCACTTCTCCCGGAGAAGATGCCTTTACCGCAATGGCGATGACCAGCATAAACGGACTTAACACAACAAGCAGAATCAGCGACATAACAATATCAAAAACACGTTTTGCCACAAGACTTCCCCGTCTGTGCTGTAAAATATTGTAATATTCTTCCACTTCTTCCGTCCGCATAAAATCTGGAAGATTTTCCCATTTCATGTTATTTGTTCCGTCCTTTCACAACGTTCAATGCCTCTTTGAAAACCTGAATGACATACTCGATCTGTTCGTCTGTCAGTTTCGTATGAAGCGGCAGTGAGATCTCATTGACAAACTGCTCTTTGGCACAAGGATACTCTTCCATCGCAAATCCCATATTTTTATAGGCAGTGAGCAGCGGCAGCGGCTTATAATGCACATTTGCAGCCACTCCTTTTTCGCCCATATACCGGATGATATCATTTCGCATCTCTGCCGTGATTCCATCCACGCGAAGAAGGTACAGATGTCCGCTTGAAACCGCAGTCTCTGTCTTATGCGGCAGATAATACAGTTTGATCCCGGTTTCTTCTGCAATTTTATCCATTCCCGCATTGTAGGCAGCAATGATCTCCTGACGGCGTTTCAAAAGATTGTCATAGCGGTCTAACTGCGCCAGTCCGATCGCCGCCTGGATATCTGTCATATTACATTTATATGCCGGAAATAAAATATCATACTCCCAGGCACCGGCCTTTGTCTTTGATAAGGCATCTTTGGTCTGTCCGTGCAGGGAAAGAAGCATATATTCCCGGTAAATGTCTGCCGCATCAATGCCCTTCAGAGGTTTCCACACCACGGCTCCCCCTTCGGCTGTTGTCAGATTTTTTACCGCATGAAAGGAAAAGGACGTAAAATCAGCCCACTGGCCGCTTCGTTTTCCCTCTTTTTCTGCCCCAAAGCCATGCGCACTGTCTGCCAGCACAAGGATCCTTCCCAATGCCTTCTGATATGGGTTTTCCGACGGCTGATACAGATCCTTTTTCTTTTCTACAATGTCAAAAATCTTTTCATAATCGCACAATACCCCAGCTACATCGACCGGCATAATGGCTTTTGTCGCCGGTGTAATTGCCTGCTCCAGCTGTTCATAATCCATCTCCAGAGAATCTTTCCGGGTATCGACGAGCACCAGTTTTGCGCCGGTATGACAGATGGAACTTGCCGTCGCCGTATACGTATAGGCGGTCGTGATCACTTCATCTCCCGGTCCGATTCCAAACAGCCGCAGTGTCATTTCCATACATGCCGTCGCAGAATTCAGGCAGACCGCTCCTTCTGTGCCGCAGTACGCCGCAATGCGTTTTTCAAATTCTTTTGTTTTTGGTCCGGTTGTGATCCAGCCAGACTGAAGAGTATCTACGACTCCTTTGATCTCTTCTTCGCTAATATCCGGTGGGGAAAATGGTACATTCATTTCTCTGCTTCCTTTCCAAATGATTCCAAATGCAACAAAAGACTCCTGCTGGATACAGAGGAATCTTTTGTTTTATCACATAACAAACGTTACTATATTACTTTATTGCCTTATCTTCGTCACCCGGCATCGCAGTATTTTTATCTTCCTCGGAAGAACTTCCTGCTTTTTCTTTTTCCACAGACTCCGGTGTGGCTTCCAGTACTTTATTGATTCTCTTTGTAATCTTTGCTACAGAATTGTAATCCGGTACACAAACATACAATTTTCTTGACTGATAGGAATACGTCGTCTTGCTTGCACCCTGTCCGGCTGCATTGGCATATTTGATCGTCCACTGTGACATATCATTTAACTGCATTTTAGCAAGTGCTGTGATCTCTTTTGTCGACATGTTCGTCTGGAAATTTTTGGAAGCTGTCTTCAAAAGGTCTGCGTAATTTGGCAGGATGTCCGGTGACATTGCCTTATTCAAAATCGCTTCGATCATATGCTGGTGATCTCTTCCTCGCTGATAATCACCATTTGCAAAATGATGTCTCTCACGGCAGAATGCCAAAGCCTGTTTTCCATTCACCTGATTATAACCTTTTTTGAAGCTTGGTCCCCAGTCGGAAGTAAAGTCATAATCGGAATATACTTTTACGCCGCCAAGAAGATCTACGATCTTACGTACACTCGTAAAGTTGACGCGCACATAATAATCAATCTTAATGCCGTACAGATTTTCCAACGTTCCGACGGAGCAGTCTACTCCATGGATTCCGGCATGGGTAAGTTTATCCGGGATTCCGTTGGACACCGTCAATGGCACGTAATAATCTCGTGGTGTCGAAGTCAGAAGGATCTGCTTTGTATTTGGATTTACCGTTACGATAACATTTACATCGCTTCGGCTTGTCGTCTTGATGCTTCCATAGACATCAATACCACTCAGATATACATTAAACGGAGTCTTGGTGATGTCATCCAGTTTTTCTTCTTCCTGGATCACGGTTTCTACTTTATGTGTATTTAATACACGGGTATCCTCCGAGAATGTCTTATAATACTCTTCGATCGGACTGCGGTTTGCCTCATTGATGATAATGGCATTGACGTCTTTCGCATAAAGAGCGTCGATCAAGGTATCGTTATCCTGATATTCCGTCTTCGCCGGCTCTTTTCCAATCGCCGCCTGCACTTCTGCAAGTGCCTTATCCGTATTCTCACGGTCGTTTGTGGCAAGAATACCAAACGTATAATCTTTCGTATCGTAGATACTCTGTGCCGGATCGTCTTTCAATACAATACAGGAAATCTCATCTACTTTTACCTGCTGACCTGCCATCTCATCAATGGCAGAATACGTATTGACACAATAATATCCGCCGCCGATATAGAAAAAGCATATCAGAGCACACAGTACACGCCCGACAATGTATGTCTTATCTGTCATCTGACTAAACACCTCATATGCCAGTAAGAACAGACATACCACGATAAGTGCCACAATATATTTGAGTGGAATAAAACCAACATAAAATGCAATGCCAACCAATGCCGCGCTGATCAAAAACTGTACGATCAGAAAGACAACGCTCAGTTTACGGCTAAGTAATGTTTTCACGATATACCTCCATTTTATCTACAATTTCGTGTTTTTTGTCTAAAACATATTTATTATATACTATCATTCTGAAAAAATCAATGCAAAAAGTCGAGAAGTTGCATTTCCATCTAAAAGTGGAAAATTTTCTCTGACAAAAGATTCTTTTTTCGCATAGTTTCGTTCTTTCAGACAGGCGAGCAGTTCTTCCTCCGTCTCAACCACCTGTCCGGGTACAAAGGAACGGTAATCGCGGTAAAAACTTCTTCCCGTCCTCTCAAATTCTTTCAGATCATATGCATAAAACAGCATCGGCCGTTCCAGCAGGCAGTACTCAAATACGATGGACGAATAATCCGTGATCAATACCTCTGCTGCGGCAAGAAGTGTCGCGATCTCCGGATACTCCGAGACATTGTATATCCCTTTTTCCTGCCATCCCGCCAGTGTCTCCTTCAGACGGGAAGCAATGTGCGGATGAAGCCGGATAAAAAAGACTTCGTCTTCCGCCAGACTGTCCGCTGCCTTCTGCAGATCCAGATGCAGTTTCGGGTCTGCGACTTCCGCATCCCGGAATGTCGGTGCATATAAGATGCAGTGTTTCCCTTTCATCTCCGGATAATCCCGGTAAAACTGCTCTGTTTTCCGTGCCAGATATTGTTTGTCAAGCATCCGGTCGGTGCGCGGATTGCCGATCACATAAATGCGGCCGGGATCCACTGCAAAAGCACTCGCATACTCTGCTTTTACCGCATCGGAATTAACGATCAGATGCGTGATCCTCTGATTGGCGCGGTACTCCAGTTTTTTCAGTGTGCCTGTATTGACATCCTGTCCAAACCGTTTGATCGTGCCGGTTCCATGCCAAAGCTGGATCACTTTTACATTTTTTGGAAAATGCAGATATGCCATCGGCAAAAACTCATTATCCAAAAAGACATACGCGGAAGTGGCAAGATGATACGGTTTTTTTATGAAAAAGTCAACCGGCCTGCGGATCGTATTGTTTCTTGTAAACCAGACCTGCTCATATTCCGGCTTTTCCTCTTTTAACCGCCGGGAAACGATCCCTATGTTTCCGTCCGGTCCGGCATCATGTGTCGCCACCAGAAAAACTTTCTTTTCCTTTACCGGGCAGAGCCGGAACAAATGGAAAAACAGCGCAAATAACAGATATCCTGCCTGCTTTATCATGCCTCATTCTTCCCCAATCCGAGATCCTGTTTTATTTTCGATGTGGAGATCCCTTCGGTTCTTGGAAGGTAAACCACTTCACAGTAGTCCTTCAGGAAGTCAAATTTTCCTTCCCAGTCATCTCCCATTACAAAAACATCTACCTTATTATTCACCACATCATCAATTTTCTGTTCCCAGGTGTATTCCGGGAGCACTTCATCTACATATTTGATCGCTTCCAGGATGATCTTGCGGTCTTCGTAAGAATGATAGGCTTTTTTGCCTTTGATCGCATTAAATTCATCGCTGGACAATACGACGATCAGATAATCGCCAAGTTCTTTTGCCCGGCGCAGCAGATTGATATGTCCTACATGCAGTAAATCATAAGTTCCATACGTAATTACTTTTTTCATCTTTTTACCCTCCGTAATGAATCACTTAATTAATCTTCCCGTTCCATCCCCAGTTTCTCATCGTACAGATCAACAATGTCTTCCACTTCTCCCTGCGCGATCAACCGGCCATGCTCAAGCAATATCCCTTTGTTGCACATCCGGAGCACCTGGTCCGTCGAATGAGAAACGAACAAAACCGTAACACCCTTATCAAACATACTTTGTATTCTCGCTTCACATTTTTTCCGGAAACGTTTATCTCCTACGCTCAAAACCTCATCGAGTATGAGTATTTCCGGTTCTACAACTGTAGCAATAGAGAATCCAAGTCTTGCTTTCATACCGGATGAATAGTTTTTGATCGGAACATCGATAAATTTCCCAAGTTCGGAAAATTCGACGATGTCTTTGTATTTTTTATCAATAAATTCTTTGCTGTAGCCAAGCACAGCTCCATACAGATAAATATTTTCTGCTCCGGTATACTGCTTGTCAAATCCGGCTCCAAGCTCCAGAAGCGGAACGATCTTTCCATTGCATTTTACGGTTCCCTCCGTCGGTTTTAACACCCCGGCGATCACTTTCAGCAACGTACTTTTTCCAGCTCCGTTGAGTCCCATGATTCCGACACGGTCGCCTCGCTTGACTTCAAAATTTACATCTTTTAATGCCCAGAACTCCTGATACATCAATTCCTTTTTCAGCATTTTAATGACATATTCTTTGATATTGTCTACCTTTTGTGAACTGAGATTGAATTTCATGCTCACATGTTCCACAGACAATGCGGTCTTTTTATTTGCCATTTTCTTCCATCCTCCATCGACAAATTCGTATTATATATTAAGAATAAAGGTATCCTGTTTCTTATAAAACATAAACATTCCCAGTAAAAAGGCTACAATACTTACTCCAAACGTATATCCCAGAAGCACCATATCAAAATGATGTCCAAACAGAGCACGGCGGAAATTATCAATGATCCCATACAAAGGATTGATCTTAATGAGCATACCGTTTGGTCCGTCTAATTTGCTTGCAAAATAGAAAATCGCACTACAGTACATGATCAGCATCAGCATAACGCTCCATAAATATTCAATATCACGGAAGAATACACAAAGTGTAGCTAAGATCAGCCCGACACCGATTGACAGGATCAAAAGGTTCAAAAGCGGGATCACCGTCAAAAACATATTTGCATTGATCGGCGCCTTATAGGATCCCGTTGCCACAAAGAACAACATAACTCCTACAAGTACCACCAGTGAGATTACGAAAATCACAAAGTTGGATAAAATTCCCGACAGGGGATACATATATTTCGGTACATACACTTTTTTGATCATGGCACTATTGGCGCGGATCGACTTCATCGCACTGTTCGTCGCGGACGAGAAAAAGGAATACAGCAGCCGTCCGGTCAGTACATAAACCGGAAACGGAACGCCGGCAAATGCCTTGTCCTCCGCGTTCTTTCCAAGCAGTTTTCCAAACACCACACTCAATACGATCATCGTAAGAAGCGGTTCGATCAGTGTCCATAATATTCCCAGGTATGACCTGCGGTATTTCAATTTAATATTTTTCTTAGCCAGTTCTCCCAATAAATATCGATATCTGTTGAAGTTTTTTAAAACCTGCGACATAGTATCTATACCATCCTTTACAATCTTTATCAATGTATCTTTTATTTTCAATCATTTGATTATATCACTATTTTACATGTTTCGTCAACTATATTATTTTTCCTTAACAAAAGATTGACATATTTGACGCGTATGGTATTATTATATTTGTGAAATTATGCATCTTATGAAAACAAAGAATGGAGAAATGAACATGTATAACATGGAAAAGCAACACAAACTTGGTAAATTACATGCATTAGAGCGGATCTGTCTTCTGCTTGATGAAGATTCTTTCCGCGAGATCGGTTCTAACATTACGAACTTAGAGGATGCCTTCAATATTAAAAAGGGTCAGTTCCCATACGATGGTGTAATTACCGGATATGGTACTATCGGAGGAAAGAAAGTCGTCATTTATTCGGAAGACTTTACCGTAATCGGTGGTACTCTTGGAAAGCAGCACGGATTTAAGATTGCAAATGCCATTAAGATGGCAATTGAAAACCGCTGTCCGGTCATCGGAATCAACGATTCGGGCGGAGCACGTATTCAGGAAGGAGTCAATGCCCTTGCCGGCTATGGCGAGATCTTCTACTATAATACGATGGCTTCCGGTTATATCCCACAGATTTCGATTATTGCCGGAAACTGTGCCGGCGGTGCGGTATACAGTCCGGGAATCACAGACTTTATCTTTGTGATCGACGACATCAGCCAGATGTTTGTAACCGGACCAAAAGTTATCAAAAGCGTAACCAATGAAGATATTACTGCTTCTGCTCTCGGCGGTGCAAATGTTCATGCACAGCGAAGCGGTGTGGCTCATTTCCACAGTCCTTCCGAGAAAGAATGCTTTAAAAAAGTCCGGAAACTTCTGGATGTCATCCCTCACTGCTACGAAGACGGCTGCATCCATACCAAACCACATACTCCACTTCTTCCTTATAATAAAGGAATGCAGTTCAATGAGGCATTGGCAGATATCATTCCGGAAAAGAGCAACCAGTCCTATGATATCCATGATGTCATCAACGGCATCATCGACGAAAACTCTTTCGTAGAAGTACAGGAAGAATTTGCCAGAAATGTAGTCGTTGGATTTGGACGTTTGAAAGGGATTGCCGTAGGTATCGTATCCAACCAGCCAAATTATATGGCAGGCGTTCTGGACTGCGATTCCAGTGATAAGGCAGCCCGCTTTATCCGGTATTGCGACGCTTATAATATTCCAATTATTACCTTAACGGATGTTCCGGGATTTCTTCCGGGAAAAGACCAGGAATACAAAGGGATCATCCGTCATGGGGCAAAACTGCTCTACGCATATTCGGAAGCAACGACGATCAAGATCAATGTGATCCTGCGTAAAGCATATGGAGGAGCTTATATTGCCATGAGCAGCAAACACCTTCGTTCCGATTTTGTCTATGCATGGCCAACTGCTGAGATCGCAGTAATGGGTGCAGAAGGTGCTGCTGACATCTTATACGGCAAACAGATGAAAGGGATGAATCCGGCTGAAAAAGCGGCATTCCGCCAGGAAAAAATTGATGAATACAACGAGAAGTTCATGAATCCCGGAATTGCATCCATGCACGGATATGTAGATGAGATCATCAAACCGGAAGCTACGAGAGAACGCCTGTATGGCGATATCCTCATGCTGTCCGACAAGCAGCGCTCCGTCGATGGCGTTCACAAGAAACACGGCAACATTCCATTGTAAACTATACACTATTACGTTGATTTAAGGAGTTTATCATGATTTTTTCAACTTACCAATTTGTACTTATTTTTCTGCCAATTACTTTTTGCGGCTATTTTCTGCTGCAGCACTTTAAGTATCAGACATTGGCAAAGATCTGGCTTGTACTGGCTTCCTTTTACTTCTATGCACAGGGAAGTCCGGACTTCTTCCCTTTCTTTCTGGGAAGTGTAGTCGGCAACTATTTAGTCGGAAACGCACTCAGCAAACTGCAGGGCATGGAACACCGTATTGAACGCGGACTGTTATTTGCCGCAGGTATTCTTGCAAACGTCGGTTTGCTTGGTTACTACAAATACACCGATTTCTTTATCAAGAATGTAAACTTTATTGCAGGGACACATATTCCTTTGCAGCATATCATTCTTCCGATCGGTATCTCTTTCTTCACGTTCCAGCTGATCGCCTTTTTGGTCGATTCGTTCCGTGGAGAGACAAAAAACTATGATATCATCGACTATCTGCTGTTTATTACCTTTTTCCCACAGTTGATCGTCGGACCGATCATCCACCACGCAGAAATCGTTCCACAGTTTGAAGATGAGAAGAACCATCGTTTAAATTTTGACAATGTGGCACTTGGACTTTTCATCTTTTCGATCGGATGTTTCAAAAAAATGATGCTTGCCGATCCCCTTACGACAGATGCACAGGGATTTTTCAATAACGTAAACAATCATCTGCCGTTTATCCAGTCCTGGTTCCATTCTATTGAATATACTGTATCCTACTACTTTGACCTTTCCGGATATGCAGATATGGCAATCGGACTTGGCTGGATGTTTAACATCAAGATCCCACAGAACTTCAACTCACCGTACAAGGCTAAAGACTTCCAGGAATACTGGCAGAGATGGCACATGACACTCTCCCGTTTCCTCAGTTCTTACATTTTCCGAAACGTATACCGCCGTGGTGTCAAATACCGCAACTACTATGTTGCTTCCATGTGTACTTTCTTTGTTTCCGGTTTCTGGCACGGTGCCGGCTGGACATTCGTTGTATGGGGAATCGTAAATGGTATTTTAGTTTGTATCGCTTCGTATCGAAACAAGCACAATATGAAAACACCGTTGTGGCTCGGCGTTCCACTGACCTTTATCCTCGCTGTTTTCGTCCGTGTACTGTTTGTATCGAACACCTTTACCGATGCCTGGTATGTGCTTCGTGGAATGTTTAACTTCTCCACCCTGCATTTGTCAGCGATCAAAGATGCTTTGATGGATAACTGGGACATGTGGCTTTTGAACCTGTTTGGACTTGCCATCTGCTGGTTTGCTCCGACAACAAAGAAAATGACCGAACATTTCAAACCAAACTGGAAATACCTGCTGTATGCTGCTACGCTGCTTGTTATTTGTCTTCTTAACATGGACAAAGTGGTACAGTTCCTTTACTTCCAGTTCTAAATTAAAAGAAAGGGTTGACGGAAATGAATTCAAAAAAATGGACAATCAGTTTTGTCATAATAATCCTCTTATGTCTTCTCTTTATTGTAGGTGTCAACTTCTTTGTTGATCCTTACGGTTATTTTAGAGCTCAAAAGGGCGAAAACTATTCAATGGATGAAGAAGACTATCTGCGTGAGCAAAAAGCAGAGCATATCAAATATCATGGCAAAGAATACGATGCCTTTTTGGTGGGCGGTTCCAAGGCTGGAGCCATCCACAGTGACAAATTATCCGAGATCGACGGCTATAAGTACTATAACTGCTGGCTTCTTTCCGGAAATTTTGAAGATTATTACAATTATTGTAAATACATTATCAATACGGCGCATCCGAAAAAGATTCTCCTTCACATCTCCACTTCGGAGATCGCGCAGTTTGACCGCGAGGCCAAAGGAGATATTTATGAGATTCCTGCCGTTATGAGCGGAAATTCCAAAGTGGCGGAAGTTACGAAATTTTTATTTAAAAACCTCTCCGTCAGCTGGGATACGATCACCGCAAAAGGGGATTCCTACCCGGTTGAAAAGACCGGCGAGAGAAATCTTACCAAATATTATGCCTACTACCGTGATCACAAAGATACGACTACCTATTATGATTATTTAATGAAAGCACAGGTAGATCCTTATCTTCCACGTCTGATCAACGGGACAAAAGACAAAACCGATTTGGTAAATTCCAATCTTTCGTATTTGAAAAAGATCAAACAGCTTTGTGATAAAAACAAAGTGGAACTACAGGTATTTCTTGGTTCTCTTTTCATCGGCGAAATGGTTGGTTATGAAGGAAACAGTTTTTATAACTGGCTTACACAGATGGTAGAAATAACCGGCGGTCTCTGGTGCTTTAATAATTACAATGAATTGGTATACAATCCATTTAACTATTACAATGCCAGACATTATTACTACGAGATGGCAGATCTTATGATTGACCGTATGAGCGGCAAACAGACCGGACACGATGATTTTGGTGTCTATCTCACACCGGATAATATCGCTTCCGAAATTGCTGTCCGCCGTGCCAAGACCGATGAGATCCGTGAGTATTATAAGAAAACGGGAACCATCCCTCTTCGTGATTATGATGATGCATCCAACATCACACGGGACAGCCAGTACCTGAACAACTAATACAGAAAGGTTAGATCTTTTATGACAACAAAAAAATGGTGTATCAGCTTTGTCTGTATCATCCTTGCAGCTCTTCTGTTTATTATGGGTGTCAACTACTTTTATGACCCTTACGGATATTTCCGAAGCCAGAGCGGGGATTGTTATGAATTAGATGAAAATGACTATCTGAGAGAGCAAAAAGCCGAGCATATCAAACACTTCTCCGACCAATACGATGCGTATCTGATCGGAGGTTCGAAAGCCGGTGCTCTCCGTACCGACAAGTTAAAAGAACTGGACGGCTATAATTACTATAACTGCTGGGTTCTCTCCGGTAATTTTCAGGATTATGAGGCTTATACCAAATATATTGTAAATCATACAAAAGCCAAAAAGGTGCTTTTGCAGATATCCACTTCCGAGATTAAACAGTTTGACCGCGAATCCCGCGGTGCGATCTATGAGACTCCGGCAATGTTAAGTGGATCTTCCAAAACCGAAGAAGTGTTTCAGTTTTTGTTTAAAAACCTCAAGGTATCCTGGGAAGAGTTTTTTGATCAGAGCGAAAAGTACCCGTGCATGGCAACGGGCGAACGTAATTTGACAAAATATTACAATTACTTCAATGAAAATAAGGGAACGGATGAGTATTACAATTTCCTTATGAAAAAGAAAGTGACTGAGTTTTACAAGTATCTTGAAAAAGGTACCCCGGACCGCTCTTCCGTAGTAAGTCAGTGTGTCGCTTCCATCAAGCGCATGAAAAAGAT
>DJNB01000032.1 GCA_002435545.1 Lachnoclostridium sp. UBA6475 | reverse complement strand
ATAAAGGGGTAATGCGTGATGTAAACAATAATGTAGTACATGATGAAAATAATAATGTAATAGTACAGGATAAAGAAGTTACGTTAAAAAACATTCGTGGCAGAGCGGTGCAGAATTTTTGTATTGTAGGTAATGATCTGTATGCAACTCAACATCATGGTAGAAATACGTTTTTAATGCATTTTAAATTAGATAACAAGGAGTACACAGCAAAATTTGTAGATGGCATGGTATTGATAGGATTTGGGCATGGTCAGAGTATTCAGACCTTTACATATGGGGGAAAACGTTATTTCCTTCTTGGCTGTAATGCTCCAGAAAATGCTCCAAAGGGTACAAAGGATTGGGGGACAGAGATTGCATGTATTCAATACAATAAAGATAGCGGAATAGAGTATGGATGCCGGACAGTAGCTGGGCAGGAATACGGGTTAATAAAAGATTTGGAGTATGCGACGGATGATGGGAAAACGAAGGGAGCAATTAAGCAGGTAGAGTTTGGGTTGTATGGGAAAAAAACATTGGTATTATGGAAAAGAAAGGGGAAGAGGTCTATTCAGTTAGCGACTTTTGATATCAGTAAATTGATCGGTGGTTTGACTTCAAAAAATGAACAGGGAGACATTTCTTTTAAAACAAAAAAATGCAAATGCATAAATTATAAATTTGCAAAATATGGAACAGCTAGATATAAAAAATTGTATCCAAATTATTCGATGCAAGCATTGGATATAGTGGGGAATTCAAAAATATATATGAGTTCAGGTTTAGAAGATACAATGTCGATATCAAAGTTTGTCCAGACAAAGAAGAGACTTAGTCGAAAATTAAGATATATACAAAATACGGCGGATCCTTTGCCGAAGAATACGTATGAAGTAGAGGGAATGCAAGCAGAGGGTAACAGCCTATATTACTGTTTGGCACCAACAGATGCAACAGATGGTTCGAAATTTCCGCAGTATATTGTGTCAGTTGATAGATAAAACAGAGGTGCTCAAAATGAGGCGAAAAGCAGCAGAATTTGTATTTTTATTATTATGTATATGTCTGATAAAAGGAACAGTTTGTTCAGCCGCCATGCAAGTGGCGGCTGGTTCTTGTGGTGAAAATGTTACATGGACACTGGATGATGAAAATGTCCTTTCAATAAGTGGAACAGGAAAAATAAGTGGCAGACCATGGGAAAAGTTCATGCAGTGGAAGAAGATTGAGAAATATCCGTCACCGCGTGATTATGAGTATGATATTGAGGAGGATGATCCGCATTTTGTGACGGTTGTGATTAAAAAGGGGATTACTGGAATTGGAGCAAACATTTTTTCTAGTCCTTATATTAAAAAAGTTATCCTGCCAGATGGTATGACCGAGATTGGGGCATCGGCGTTTAAATATTCTTCAATACAAAGTCTGGACATACCGGATTCCGTAGTGGAAATCGGCAGCGGAGCATTTGCCTGCTGTCGGCAGCTGACAGGGGTGCATTTACCGGAAAGTTTAACAAGGATAAGGGGACAAATGTTTTGTGAATGTATAGCGTTGAAAGATGTGACAATACCAGACTGTGTGAAAGAGATTGAGGAAATGGCGTTTAATGGGGCAAGCAACTTGGAGAAAATTACATTTGGAAAAAGTCTCACAACCATTCCTAATCAGCTTTTTACCGGATGCCAGCGGTTGCGAAAAATTGTCAATCATTCGAATACACGTTTTTCACTATCTGGGATTGGTGCAGAGACAGAAGTTGTTACATGGCATGAAAAGGACGCGATTATTTGGGAAGAATCAGACTTTAATAACAGAAAAGCCTATGAAGAATATTGGAAAAAACGAGTGGATTACGGAGTGGACATTACAGATATTTTGCCAGGAAAGACAGTAGTAGGATATGGAAAAGAGTATAAGATTCATTATGTGGCAATGAAAGGGGTAAAGGTAAAGGGAAAACTTCCTAAAAGTTTCCGGTATGGAAAGAGCATAAACCTGCCAAGCAAAGTTACAAAAAAAGGCTATCTATTTGTAGGATGGAATATTTCTGATGGCTATGGTAAGTGGGATGCATTGCGTACGGATTCAAACGGAGAGATTTATTTTAATGGATTGACAGAGTGCGTTAAGGACACGGAACGAAAATATATATGTAAAATGACGCCGTGTTTTATAAAAGTAAAAGTCAAAAAGAAGGCGAAGAAAACGATTGTTCAGGTGGATTGCCGAAATCTTCCGAAAAAGGGAATGACTTCGGCAGATGTTGCCATTCGGTATTCATACAACAAAAAGATGAAGAAATTCAAAGTTTCCTGTAAGTCAAAATACATGAAAAAAGTGTATTTTGCACTTCCAAAATCATTCGGAGATTGTAAGGGTTATATGCAATTTGCGATGGTGGATGATAATTGTAATTATTTTATGGATTTTTACAAGAAAGCAGGATGGGAGATTGTCGGACGGTCACGTTCATGGATCTGGAGCAAAATCGTGGTGGGTAAAGGAAAGTGATACTAGGTGATCGAGAATGAAAAGTATGTATAGCATACATATTATTGTAAACATCTTGTATAGAAAATGTCAGGTTCATTGACACAATATAAGATAAATAGGAATACAAAATAAAGTATTGGAAGATTTTTATGTCCGTATTAATAACAATACGTTAAAAACCAAAACAGCAGCGAATATCGCTTCTGGAATTCAATTGACAATACTATAAAGAATTTGATGAGAGTGGATTTGAGCCATCCGGTGGAGAAGGACAAAAAATTGCTTTGGCAAGGGCAATTACCAAACAAGCACCGTTTGTAATTTTGGATGAGCCGACAGCTGCTTTGGATCCCAAGGCAGAATATGAGATGTATCAAAGATTCCACGAGATTTCCGAGGGACGAAGTGCTATATTTGTATCTCATAGATTGGCAAGTACAAAATTCTGTGATAAAGTGTTTGTTTTTGACAACGGAACACTGGTGGAAGTGGGAAAACACGAGGAACTGATGGAAAAGAAAGGAAAATATTCGGAGCTGTTCACATTGCAATCACAATATTATTTGTAAATTGGAGAGAAGACAGGATTGATATTTTCCAATAAAAGTATTGACATTACACTTCACAAATAGTATACTGGCAGTATACTAAATAGAATAGGAGTGTAATTATGGGACGAGAAAATAAGAGAGAAGCGATCGCGGCACTGCACAGAGAACAGATCATGCGCGCTGCGGAAACGCTGTTTTCCGAAAAAGGTTTTGATATGACGACGATCGAAGACATTTCAAGGGCATCCGAGTATAGCCGGCGGACGATTTACGCCTATTATGAAAGCAAAGACGATATTCTGCATCATATTATCGAAAAAGGCCTGCTTTTATTAAAAGATGAAATAGAAAGCGCAATACAGGGAAGCATGGTACAAGGCAGTGCGATACAAGGCAGCGAAGAGTTTGTTGTAAAGTACAAAGCAATCTGTCTGGCGATGATCCGGTATCAAACGGAGTGTCCGCATTCTTTGGACAATGTAATAAAGGCAAAGCCGGAGACGTTGAATTTGGAAAATGTTTCGGATACCGTTAAACACATTTTAGATCTGGGTACGGACATAAATGGGCTGCTTGCTGCTTTTATTGAAAATGGGAAGAAAAACCACATTGTGCGTCAAGAAGTTGTGCCAATGATGACTGTATATATTTTATGGTCGAGTATCACATCTTTTATTACACTTGCACAGACAAAGGGAAATTTTATAGGGAAGCAATTTGATATTTCCGAAGAGGATTTCTATGAATACGGATTCAAACAGATCATCAATTCGATTTTGGAAGTGCGGATTTAATGTGAAAAAAGCAATAGGTAATTGATAAATTATT
>DJNB01000018.1:6502-6898 GCA_002435545.1 Lachnoclostridium sp. UBA6475 | reverse complement strand
GGGAGAGCATCTGCCTTACAAGCAGAGGGTCACAGGTTCGAGCCCTGTAGGTCCCATCTTTTTGCCGACGTGGCTCAATTGGCAGAGCAGCTGATTTGTAATCAGCAGGTTACCGGTTCAAGTCCGGTCGTCGGCTTCATTAAGCCATTAATGAAAGGGGCGGATTCCCGAGTGGCCAAAGGGGGCAGACTGTAAATCTGTTAGCTACGCTTTCGAAGGTTCGAATCCTTCTCCGCCCACTACGGAATTCATTCCGCTAACATTATACCTGGTGTGGTTGGTATTACCATACGATTGATAAAATGTTACTAATTTTTGTCGCGGGGTAGAGCAGTCAGGCAGCTCGTCGGGCTCATAACCCGAAGGTCGTAGGTTCAAATCCTGCCCCCGCAATTA
>DJNB01000018.1:676-6417 GCA_002435545.1 Lachnoclostridium sp. UBA6475 | reverse complement strand
GTGTCGCTGGTTCGATTCCGGCTCTGGGCATTATGGGGCATTAGCTCAGGTGGTAGAGCACTTGACTTTTAATCAAGTTGTCCGGGGTTCGAGTCCCCGATGCCTCATTACCCGAAAAAGCCGTACAATCAACGAAATATCGTTGGTTGTACGGCTTTTTTTTCTGTGTCATTCTGTGTCATTTTGTTAGTCGAGTAAAAGTCGAGTAAGGGAAATTTGATCAAAAAGTCGAGTAAAAGTCGAGAATACTGGATAAATTTTGGAAGCAAAAATGCCAGAGCGTTTTTACGCGTTAATTACTTTTTCGAATTTTAATACTTTAAAGTAGTTGGTTACAAATTGTAACCAACTGAAAATTTGGAACACGTCTACAGTAGAAAAATACTATTTATCATTCATAGATAAAATAATATTCTTTCAATATTTGAACTAGTGCAATAAAAAATGTAAAAATCATTTTTGAGCAAGTGCTAAAAGGGAATCCTGCAACACTTTTGAAAAGTTGACGTTATGTGTTTCTCCGTAGGTATTCAGCCATGCGGGAATGGTGATATTTTTTCGCACTGTTTTGGATCCGTATTTTTCAGAATAGGAATCCATGTCCAGTACAAGTAGAGAGATAAAACTGTCATCTTCCAAGACAATATCTTTTTGATTACTTGGAGCAGGGATATCGTTTCCTTCCTCAAGTTCGTCAAGGATCCAGCCACTGGCGGCATCGGTGCCATGTTCAATTGCATGAATAAGAGAATCTCCTTCGGATACACAGCCAGGGAGATCTGGGACAATAACGGTGAATCCTTCTTTTTTTTCACAAGGTGTAAAAATTGCCGGGTAAACTAGTTTCATGATATATAACCTCCAAGTATCATATATTATACACACTATACGCATAAATTGCAAGAGAAATAAGTATGATGCACATAAAAAAGTATTTTTGTTGTGTAAAAAAATACAAGATGTTATAATTTATAGAATAGAAATGAAAGAAATGTTTGTGTATAAAATGGATGTACTCAAACAGGTATTACAATATTGTCGGAAGGCAATAAGGCGAAAGCCAGAAAGGAGAAAAAATGGAAACTATGACTACGGAAGAAATGCAGAGATTCCTTAATAGAGAAGCTGAAAAGGGAAGTTCTGAGTATGAAGCGCTGAAAGCATTGGTGGAAATTTTGGGAATTGAGTTTCCGAAACTAAAAAGATAGGCAGAATAAATTCAATTATTTACTAAGATATTGAATTGTTGATAACAATAGTACAATCCCCAGATTCTACCATAGGATAGGATCTGGGGATTGGTTTTTGATTGAATAGAGAGAAAATAACTTTCCATTCGCATGTTGTAGGAAATACTTATTAATTCTGTTCTGCTGGTTTCGTGTAACCGGTTACGCTTACGGAATCATCACATGATAAATTTGTCAACGAAGGACAGTTTGAGACATTCAAAGTGGTTATTTTATTACCGTTACAAGATAACCATGTCAACGAAGAACAACTAGAAACATCTAATGAACTTAAATTATTACTACCACAATATAGATGTGTCAATGAAGAACAGTTTGAGACATTCAAAGTGCTCAGAGTATTTTTGTAACAAGATAATTCTGTTAACAAAGAACAGTTAGAAACATCTAATGAACTTAGATTATTATGGTCACACCGTAAAGTTTCTAACAAAGAACAGTTTGAGATGTCTAATGAGCTTAGATTATTAAGGTCACACCACAAAAATGTCAACGAAGAACATTTAGAAACATCTAATGAATTTAGATTATTTGTATTACAAGATAATTCTGTCAAAAGAGGACAGCTTGTCAGATCAAGTGAACTAAGCTTATTTCCACTACACGACAAAAATGTCAACGAAGAACATTTTGAAATGTTCAATTGGCTTATATTATTAGCACGGCAATCTAAAGATGTCAATGTTTCAAAAGAAGAAAAATCTAACTCACCAGAAATGTTACAATTGAACCATGTTATCTCTGTGAGTTTTCCATCATTAGACCATGTATAATACTCCTTATCATTCAAATCCGTTGGAATAGTTGCTCCATTTGCATTTAATTTGTCTATCATTTGTTTCAAAGTTTCTTTTTGGTCTGCTTTTTTTTCTGTATTTGGATTCTCTGTTGCTGCTGGTGTGATAGTTGGATTGATAGTTACAACGGGTTCACTTGTCACCACCGGCTCCGGTGTAACAATGCTTTTTGTAACAACCGCTTTTACCGTCACCTTGCATTTCAGTTTTTTCTTTCCGGCTTTAGCCGTGATAACAGTTGTTCCTTTTTTCTTAGCGGTTACGACACCTTTTTTGTTGACGGTCGCAGTTTTTTTCTTGTTGGAAGACCATTTTACAGTGCCTTTGTAATTTTTAACTTTGAGTTTTGCTGTCTTTCCGACCGATAATGTCAATTTGTTTTTTGACAATTTTGGTTTAGCGGCTGCCAGGGATTCTGGGCAGTACAAAGAACTAAAAACTAGGGCAAAGGTCGCTGCCAGTACAATTTGCTTTTTCATGTAAAAACCTCCGTTTACTTTAAATTTTTTGTCTACTCCAGTTATCGTACGTTTTCTATATCCTACAAGTAGAATGTTACCATGTTAGTTACCATAAATTTTACCAATCTACTCAACGCGTGTAACCGGTTACGTTTACAGAATTATCACACGATAAAGATGCCAAAGCAGGGCAATTTGTCACATCGAGTGAACTGATATTATTTTCACTACACCATAAAACATTTAAGGCAGAACAATTTGATACATCAAGAGAGCTAAGTTTATTTGACCGACACATTAAAGATGTCAAAGCAGAGCAATTTGATACATCTAATACGCTGAGATTATTAGTGCTGCAATCTAAGGATGCTAAAGAAGAACACTTTGACACATCTAATACGCTAAGATTATTAGTGCTACATGATAAGGATGCTAAAGAAGAACACTTTGACACATCTAATACACTAAGATTATTAATGCTGCAATCTAAGGATGTCAAAGAGGAGCAATTTGAAATATCAAGAGAACTAAGTTTATTTTGGTTACAATCTAAGGAAACCAAAGCAGAAGATTTTGATACATCCAGAGCAGTTAAATTATTATTGCGACATTGCAAACTGGCTAAAGAAGAACAATTTGAAATATCAAGTGAACTAAGATTGTTATTGTTGCACTCTAAATTCTCTAAAGAGGAGCACTTTGAAATATCGAGCGAACTAAGATTAGTCTGGTTGCATCGTAACCACTCTAAAGAAGAGCAATTTGAAACATCGAGCGAACCAAGATTATTTTCATCACATGATAAAAATGTTAGAGCAGGGCAGTTGGAAACATCAAGTGATGTAATTTTGGTATTACTGCATGACAATTTTTTTAAGGAAGGACAATTTGAAACATCCAGTGTGCCAAGATTATTGTTGTAACAGTATAACTCCTCTAAAGCATGACAATTTGAGATATTCAACTTGCTTATACTATTATCGCGGTAATATAAGTCACAGCAAAGTAATGTTTGCAGTGTTTCAAAAGCAGAAAAATCCAGTTCACCAGAAATGTTACAGTTATACCACGAAATTCCAGTGAGATTTCCTTCGCTAGACCAAGTATAAGTATCTTCATCATTCAAATCAGTTGGCACAGTTGCCCCATTTGCATTCAGCTTTTCTATCATTTCTGTCAAAGCTTGTTTTTGCTGTGCTGCAGACAAAGCTGCAGGTGTTGACGATGGCTTCGCAGATGTTGCTGGTACATTTGTCTTCGTTGGATTTTGAGTAATTGTCGGGTTTTGAGTGACTACCGGATTTTGTGTAATCGCAGGAGTAGCGGATGTTGTCGTCACGGGTTCCGGTGTCTGCGTACTTTTTGCCGCTGCCGCTTTTACGGTCACTTTGCATTTCAGCTTTTTCTTTCCGGCTTTAGCCGTGATAACAGCAGTTCCTTTTTTCTTAGCGGTTACGACACCTTTTTTGCTGACGGTCGCTGTTTTTTTCTTGTTGGAAGACCATTTTACAGTGCCTTTGTAATTTTTAACTTTGAGTTTCGCTGTCTTTCCGACTGTTAAAGTCAATTTGGTTTTTGACAATTTTGGTTTAGCGGCTGCCTGGGATTCCGGGCAGTACAAGGAACTAAGAACCAGGGCAAAGGTCGTTGCCAGTACAATTTGTTTTTTCATTTAAAAAACCTCCGTTTACTTTAAATTTTTTTTCTACTCCGGTTATCGTACGCTTTTTATTTCCTACAAGTAGAATTTTACCATGTTAGTTGCCAGAAATTTTTCCGAAATTTTCACTTTTGAGAAAAAACAGGAAAATTGAAAATAATAGAGAGAAAATATTTATTAATTTTGTTCTGCTGAACCCGTGTAACCGGTTACGCTTACGGTATTATCACATGATAAATTTGTCAACGAAGGATAGTTTGAGACATCTAATGTGGTCAGTTTAACAGAGTATAGAGATTAAAAAACAGATAATACAAATATTACTTCAATGCCTTGTTTTTCCATTTTCCTCTTAAGTAGAAAATGTTTGTCATTATGGCTCCGATTAACCAAGAACACAAAAGGGAAATGAAGATACATTCTTGGCGTCCATTTGGGAACGTTGCACTTTTGGTAAAATGAGCGATACCATAAGCAACCGGAACACGGACTACTATTGTAGTAAACAAGGAAATCCACATCGGTGTCATTGTGTCACCTACACCACGCATTACTCCGGATAAACTTTGTGTTACAGCCATTGCGATATATCCTGCTGCGATAATACCCATCATGCGTCGGCTTAAATCAACAAGTTCAGTTGTTGAGGTGAAAATCCCCATTAATTGCTTTCCAAAAATTAGAATTAAACTGGTTATAAAAGTTGTTGTCAGTACAGCAATAAGTGTTCCCTGCTTTGCACCTTTTGTAACACGATCGTCTTTTGCCGCTCCTACGTTTTGACTGGAATAGGTGGTCATTGCTGTCCCAAAGGAAAAATGCGGTTCCATCAGTGGACGATATACTGCAACAAATTCCTCCTAAACGGTATTTATTTAACTTATATAAGTAGTATAACATAGGAAAGATTATAATTCTACTAAAATAAGCGGTAGAATTACTTAGAAGCTGTAAATGGCAGACTTTATATGGACGACGTGGAAAATATGTGTTAAGATGGGTAGTAGACTAGGAGGAAATACGATGCAGAATATTATTTTTGATGTAGGCGACGTGCTTTTGGAGTACCGCTGGAAAGATATGCTGGTTCAGGATTACGGAATGACCGAAGAACGCGCAGTGAAGGTAGGAAAGTCGATGTTTGACGATCCGCTCTGGATTGGTCTGGATCTCGGAAATTCATTGGAAGAAACG
This sequence comes from Lachnoclostridium sp. UBA6475, assembly GCA_002435545.1. Taxonomy (GTDB): domain Bacteria; phylum Bacillota; class Clostridia; order Lachnospirales; family Lachnospiraceae; genus Eubacterium_F. Next base: position 1,055 of record DJNB01000018.1, on the reverse strand, counting down.
ATTTGCAGATACGAGGAAAAATATCCGGAATTTGGAAAAGAAATACGGTGGTTTTTAACGCATGGGGAATATATGCACGTAAACCGTCCGGCAGTATGGGAAAAAGTACATGAATTAAAGAAGGCGGGATATGATATTTATCTGCTTTCCAACTATTCACAGGATCTTTTTACCAAGCATACAAAAGGGGCTTCTTTTCTGAATGATATTGATGGAAAAGTAGTTTCTTACCAGATTCATGCGATCAAACCGGATCCGGAAATTTATCTGTATTTACTTGATAAATACGATTTAAAAGCAGAAGAGTGTCTGTTTTTTGATGACCGTGCGCAAAATGTGGAAGGGGCGGAAAAACTGGGGATTCAGGCGATCCGTGTAG
>DJNB01000018.1:0-604 GCA_002435545.1 Lachnoclostridium sp. UBA6475 | reverse complement strand
GAGAAATTATTATGTGGAAAAATATGATCGAATTAAAGCAACAGATACAGGAAGAATATACGAGAGATAAAAAGCGTTCTGACCGTATGTCGAATACAAAACTGATCGTATTTGGCGCAGCTGTTTTGGGATTTATACTGGGGGCAGTGATCGATCCGCTGAAAATACCGTGCGATATCTTCGCCGTCCTTGCGGCAGTCGGGTTTGTGATTTTGCTGGCGTTTCATTCAAGGCTGTTAGAAAAATGCGAAACAGAAGAAAAACAGTTACAGATCATAGAGCAGTATGAGGCAAGACGAAACGGGGGCTGGAAAAAATTTACAGAAGACGGCGGCTCATTTATTACAGAAGAAAATAAAGATCTTATGGACTTAAACATACTCGGCAGTAATTCGTTGTTTCAATGGTTAAATATTGCATATACGAAAAGCGGAAAACGTAAGTTATTGAGGCAGCTCACAAAGACGGAGTTTGACGAAGAATCCTGGAAACAGACGCAGTGTGCGGTGAAAGAAATGACAGGGCATATGGCTTTCGGCGTAAAATTTCAGGCGATATTATCAGGGATCCGGAGCATCCGGGAACAGGATTTTGAAGACAAGGA
>DJNB01000038.1:7927-8052 GCA_002435545.1 Lachnoclostridium sp. UBA6475 | reverse complement strand
CCCCTATTATCCCTAAAGACGTCGAAGCCCCTTGCGTGTGTTCCCATACACCCCCGGAAATATTTATGTCTTTCGCCAAAATAACCTGATCTTCATCCACTTTAGACGTAATCGTTCCTCCGGTC
>DJNB01000038.1:0-7911 GCA_002435545.1 Lachnoclostridium sp. UBA6475 | reverse complement strand
CGGTCATTGTAAATTGATCTATGTTATAGATTCTTCCCGTAAAATCCAGTTTTCCCCCTTTTATTGTTACGTTTCCCCACTTTCCGTTTTTGTATCCACAGATTACCTGTTCCTGCGAACATACGCCCTCACCGCTTCCCACAGCAAGTTTCAGACTTCCCGTACCTTCCTGCAGGGTCATCTCTCCGGTTACACAGATCACGGGATTTTCATTCACAGCCGCAGAAGTAAGGGAAGAATCTTTTTCTACATAAAGATTTGCTTTTCCTTCAATGTCCAAAATCGGAAACAACTGACTGTACGAAACGGATCCACATCCACCTACATCATCACCATACCGGTCATCATTTTCTATTGTGGCACCCTCAAAAATAATGTTTGCTTCGACTCCCTCTGCCACAACGATATGGGTATCGATCAGCGCACCATTGATCTCATTGCTTCCCGTAATCTTATAATCTCCATTTTCTGTAATATTGATCTCGATGACTTTTACCGTCGTCTCCCTGCCAAAATAATCCATGATTGTTTTGTCCGTTATAAGCGACGCATCCGACAGATCGTAGGTAATGACTTTTTCCGTTGGTATCGAAAGCGCATTCATTTCCTCCAGTGTCGTCTGTCCCTTTGCATACGCATCGGTATACGATACAAATGGAATACTCGTAAGCATTGTCGCTGTCAATGTTGCAATGCAGATGACTTTTTTTGCCTGTCTGCGAATCTTTCTGTTGTTAAAATAATTTTGTCGTCTCATAATTTTCCTCCAAGTCTTTCTTTCATACTATTTCTATCTTCCCGATCACTTTCCCATGATCTTCTGTTTTCCGCCGATTCCACGCTTTTTCAGCCATTTTTTGTATGCCGCTTTCTTCAATTTTGGCACTTTAACAACGGCTTTTTTGTGAATCTTTGCAAATGCTTTTGCGCCGACGGATTTCGCTTTTAATTGCGTGGTTTTGATCGTAACTTTTTTCAAGTTCACACATTTGTAAAAGGCTTTTGACCCTATTTTCTCAATCTCTGCTCCGATCACAACCCTTTTCAGGTTCTTATTGCCGGCAAATGCCTTTTTCGCGATCGATGTGACTTTATAGCTTACTCCATCAACTTTTACCGTCTTCGGAATTACCACGGTCTTTGCTTTGCTGTTTTTGGCAATTTTTGTTAATTTTACTTCTGCCGTCTTGCCGGAAGTGTTGGTCACTTTGTATGTGTCGCCTTTTTTTGACTTTATTTTCGTTCCCTCTGCCTCCGGTGCCTTTGCAGCTGCCGGTGCTTTGGTTTCGCCCGGCGCGATGACCGCCGGCGCTTTCGAAGGACTTGCAGCGCTGCCCGGCTTCTCTGATGCCGCAGGAGACGCTGGTTTGTCACTTGGTTTCACTGCCGGTGCTTCCGTTGGTTTTGCCGTTGGCACAGCGGTCGGTTTCACCGTTGGTTTGGCGGTCGGTGCGGCACTCGGTTTCGCCGTTGGTTTCGCAGTCGGTGCCACGGTTGGTTTTACCGTCGGCTTCACGGTCGGTGCGGCGCTCGGTTTTGTCGTTGGTTTCGCCGTTGGTTTGGCGGTCGGTTTTGCCGTCGGTGCAGCACTCGGTTTTGTCGTCGGTACTGTGGTTGGCTTTGCCGTTGGTGTCGTCGGTTTCTTTGTTACAACAGGCGTCGCCGTCGGTGCGGCCGGCTGCTTTGTTACTGCCGGTGTCGCCGTCGGAATTGCAGTCGGCGTTGGGGTCGGTGTCGGCACTTCTTTGATCGTATACGTCAATTCAGCCACTGCGTCTTCCACTGTCACAGACGCTTTGATCGTTCCTAAACTCGTCAGATCTGTCGTCGGTTTACCGTCTCTTGTGTAGACGATTTCCGCCGGCACTTTCGCCCCTTCCCATGTATCACTGTACACTTGGTCGAGTACTGCGTTATGTTCTTTTCCATCATATATGACATCTCCTGCCGTCAATGTCATCGTTACCGTATGAGAAGGATCGTTTTCACATACCCCCGTCAATACATTATCCTCTGCGGTATATTTCATGTTATGTTCCGGTGCACTTTGGGAAATTTCCGTATTGGAATATGCCAGCGTACACGCATTATAACCGCTGTATACCGTGCCATGGGAAGTATCCGGCACAGGAAGCGCATCCTTTTCTGCGTCATTGTCGACATTCTGATGCCAGTACTGGCTTCCGTCTGTCACACCCTGATTTAAGAGGCTGCACACTTCACCGGAAGCAAACTGCTCTGCCGTCTTTCCGACCTCTCCGGACTCCACTTCCGCCTCATAATACGTATTTTCCATCCTGCTCTGCGAAAATTCCTGTGCAAGCGGATAAGTGACACCATCTCCGTTAAAGGTGACGCCGTTTGCAAAACATCCTCGGATCGTACCAAAATTTCCACCGGCAAGAGCACCGTATACATTCAGTCCATTGATCAATTCTTCGTCTTCATCTTCCGCATCCTTTTCCTGTTCTGTCGTTTCAATCACAGAACTTTCAACCGAACAATTTTCAATCGTTCCAAAGTTATTTGCACAGATAATACCACTTCGCGAATTATTCCAGTAAGATTCCTGGATGTGAATATTATTAAAATGCACATTCTTGATCACACCGTAATTTCGGTTAGAAAGCAAATAAACCCCTGTGCTTTCCATATTTTTAATTACATGACCATCTCCGTCAAAGATACCATAATAGTTTGGATCATTATAATTCACCAGCAGACTTCTGTCTTCTTCATTTTTAAAATCCAGGTCATTCATTAACAAAATATTTAATGCATTGTTGTAATAATTCAAATTCCGGATCCACGCAAACTCATCCGTACTCCGGAGTTCAATAAACCATTTACCCTCTCTTTTTTGGGATGGAATGGATACCAGTTGTGTATCCTCCTTCATGACATCTCCCGGATAAGCCACGGTAGTACAATCTTTCCACTGACTTTTACCATCCGGAAGTATCCCATACATATGTTCTCCTTCCGGAAGCACATTTCCCTCCATTTCCTCTCCATCTATGGTGACGACAGCCGTCTTTTTCCTAAGAGTCAGCTCTGTATCCCCATTTATGACAATCGAATTTTCATTCAAATTGCCATTTTCGTCAAGAAACTCATAGAAATCCACGCCATCAAAATACTGCCTCCACATTTGGAATTTCTGGGCAAGTTTAACGGTTTTCTCTCCCGTCGGGCTGCCATCTTCATCGGTAAAATTCAGTGTGACATCGTATACTTCTATTTCCGTATCCAGCTCCATTGATTTGGTGTCAGATACATATTTATACTTATAAAGATTTTCATCGTCTTCCAGTTCGATAATATTGTACGTCGACCTTGGCAGCGGTATGTTCTCCAGTTTTCCATCGGATGTCGTGGTTAAATCTGTTGCCGGCACTCCATTAATCGCTTTGACTTTGGTATTTGCCTTCAAATTTTCAAGAGTAAACGAATCCACCATGTTTGCATAGGCATCATTTGCAGAATAAATATATATAGAGGCACCACTTTGTATCGTTCCCCCTATCATACGGACTTTGCCATTTTCCGTAGCAAAAGCAGGTCTATAGCTTTTATTAGTTTCATCTTTCCAGCGCAGGTTCAGACTTCCCCCGGAAATTATGATATTATTGTCTGCCCGCATCACCGCTGAAGACGTTGACATGGTTTGCGTGTCTTCCCACACACCACCGGAAATCGCAATGTCCCCGGCCCAAATTACCGAACCATCTACTTCAGACGTAATCGTTCCTCCGGTCATTGTAAATTGATCTATATTATAGATTCTTCCGATAATATCCAGTTTTCCCCCTTCTATTGTTACGTTTCCCTGCCTTTTTCCTGCGATTTTGTATCCACTAATAACTTGGCCTTTCGTGTAAAAGTTGTTCCCTCTCTCTGCAGTAAGTTTCAGACTTCCCTCACCTTCCTTCAAAGTCATCTCTCCGCTTACGCAGATTACCGGATTTTCCGTCGCAGCCGCAGAAGCGAGCGAAGAATCTCCCTGTACATAAAGATTTGCTGTTCCTTTGATGTCCAAAATCGGAAACAACTGACTGTACGCAATGCTTCCACATCCACCCTGGCCACTGCCATACCGGATATCATTTTTTATCGTGGCACCATCAAAAATGATGTTTGCTTCAACTCCCTCTGCCACCATGATATGGGTATCTATCAGCGCACCATTGATCTCGTTGCTTCCCGTAATGATATAATTTCCATCTTTTGTAATATTGATCTCAATGACTTTTACCGTCATCTCCCCGCCAAAATAATCCACGACTGTTTTGTCCGTTATAAGCGACGCATCCGACAGATCGTATTTAATAGCATCTTCCGTCGGTATCGAAAGTGCTTTCATTTCCTCCAGTGTCGTCTGTCCCTTTGCATACGCATCGGTATACGATACAAATGGAATACTTGTAAGCATTGTCGCCGTCAATGTTGCAATGCAGATGACTTTCTTTGCCTGTCTGCGAATCTTTCTGTTGTTAAAATACGTTTCCCGTCTCATAGTTTCCCTCCATGTCTTCTTTTCATACTATTTCTATCTTCCCGGTCACTACCCTGTAATCTTCTGTTTTCCACCGATTCCACGCTTTTTCAGCCATTTTTTGTAAGCCGCTTTCTTCGCTTTTGGCACTTTGACAACGGCTTTTTTGTGAATCTTTGCAAATGCTTTCGCGCCAACTGTCTTCGCTGTTAAGCCGGTGGTTTTGATCGTAACGAACTTCAGGTTCGGACAATTGTAAAATGCTTTTGCCCCTATGTTCTCGATCTCTGCTCCGATCACAACTTTTTTCAGGTTCTTATTGCCGGCAAATGCCTTTTTCGCGATCGATGTCACTTTATACTTTACGCCGTCCACTTTTACCGTCTTCGGAATGACAACGGTCTTTGCTTTGCTGTTTTTGGCAATTTTTGTCAATTTCACTTCTGCCGTCTTGCCGGAGGTGTTGGTTACTTTGTACGTGTCGCCTTTTTTTGACTTTATTTTCGTTCCCTCTGCCTCCGGTGCCTTTGTAGCTGCCGGTGCTTTGGTTTCGCCCGGCGCGATGACCGTTGGCGCTTTCGAAGGACTTGCCACGCTGCCCGGCTTCTCTGTTGCCGCAGGAGACGCTGGTTTGTCACTTGGTTTCACTGCCGGTGCTTCCGTTGGTTTGGTCGTTGGCACAGCGGTCGGTTTCACCGTTGGTTTGGCGGTCGGTTTGGCGGTTGGTGCCACGGTCGGTTTCACCGTTGGCTTCGCTGTCGGTGCAGCGCTTGGTTTCGCCGTTGGCTTTGCCGTCGGTGCGGCGCTCGGTTTCGCCGTTGGCTTTGCCGTCGGTGCGGCGCTTGGTTTCACTGTTGGCTTCGCTGTCGGCACGGCGCTCGGTTTACCCGTTGGTTTCGCTGTCGGTGCCACGGTCGGTTTCACGGTTGGTTTTGCGGTTGGCGTTGCCGGCTGTTTTGTGGCTGCCGGTGTTCCCGTCGGTGCAGTCGGCTGCTTCGTTGCTGCCGGTGTCGGCGTTGGAATTGCAGTCGGCGTTGGAATTGCAGTCGGCGTTGGTGTCGGTGTCGGCGCTTCTTTGATCGTATACGTCACTTCGGCCACTGCCCCGCCTGCTGTCACAGAAGCTGTGATCGTTCCGGGACTCTTCAGATCTGTCGTCACTTTGCCGTCACGCGTATATACAATGTCATATGTCTGCGGTGCATCTCCCCACCTCTTACTGTAGACCGTATCCAATACCGCCGTATGTTCTGTTCCGTCTTCCACTGCATCTTCCGCCGTTAATGTAACGGTTATGGTGTGGAAAGGATCCTTCTCACATACCCCCGTCAATACATTATCCTCTGCCGTATAGTTTATGTTATGGCTCGGTTTTACCTGGAAAATTTTGGTATTTGAGTATGTTCTTGTACATCCATCATAGCCGCTGTATACCGTGCCATGGGAAGAATCCGTCACCGGAATGGAATCCCGTTTTTCGCCATTGTCAATGTTCTGATACCAGTACTGGCTTCCATCCGTCACATCCTGATTTAAGAGACTGCATATTTCGCCGGACGCAAACTGCGCTGCCGTCTTAGCGGTCTCTCCGGCTGCTCCGATTTCTCCGGTTTCCACTTCTGCCTCATAATATGTATTTTCCAGCTTGCTGTACGAAAATTCATGCGTGATCGGATAAGACTCTCCCGGTCCGGAAAAGGTAATATCCCTCACATAACTTCCCCGAATCGTACCGTAGTTGCCTCCGGCCAGAGTCCCCCATTCTCTCCGTTTGTCACATCTTAAGAGTTGTCCCTGCGAATCTACTCTCTTTGCAACCGTATGGATCGCCGCCCCTTCAAGAGAACAGTTTTCTATCACCCCATAATTGCTTCCACAGATAATACCACTCCGTGTGTCGTTCCAATCACATTGTTCCACCGTTACATTTTTAAAATGAACATTTTTTATCGTTCCATAATTTTGATTTGCAAGAAAATAAGGCTGCCAATTGTCCTGCCCTATCGTGACATTGGAAATAACATGCCCATTTCCGTCAAACGTTCCATAATATTTTTGACTGGTAGCATAATATTTTACACTGTTTAAAAGACTTTTCTGTCTAGTCTCTCCCTCAAAATCAAGATCCGTCTCCAGAAGAATATTTATCGTCTTATCTCTGTTTAATATATTGGTAATTAGAGCGATATCTTCCATGGACTGGATTTTTACAAACCACTTTTCTCCCCTTTTCTCAGTCGGAAGGATCTTATACTCCGCATCTTCCCGGATCGGATCCCCCGGATAGGCCACAAAATACCGTGTTGGTGATGTCTTACGATAATACATATTTCCATCCGGCAGCACCGTCCCGGTAAATGGTTTTCCCTCCAGCGTCACGGCAAGCTGTTTCTTTTTCAAAACCAGTTCTTCGTCCTTTTGTATCGTAAGTCCGTCATACTTTACATCCGCAGTATTATAATATTCATACCGATCTTCTCCGTCAAAATAGGTATTTTGAATCTCAAACCCATCTGCCACGGTAACCACTTCTCCGGATTCGTTCTCCGGAAATTGCAGCGTGACCTGATGTGTGCTGATGGATGTATTTTCGTCCGGCTCCTCCTTCCGCATCTGCTCTTCCCCCGTCTCCGTATCACGCGAATAATCGTATTTATATATTGTACCATCGGCGAGTTCGATCAGGTTGGAAGAGTACGCAAGCGGTGTATGCAGCGCTCCTTCCGCGGTCGTCTGCACATCTTTTACCGGCAGTCCATTGATCTTTGCCACCTCTGCATTTTCCGGAAGTCCGGTTATTTCAAATAGATTTACCGCATTTCCATAAGCATCGTAAACGGTTCCGAGTTCCAGTCTTCCTTGTTGAACTTCAATCACACCTCCGCTCACACGTACATCGTTTCCTGAAAATATCTTCACAGTATAATCCGGGGAGGTATCGGTGCGATTTACCCGTATTGTCCCACCACTGATGTGAACATTATACTCTGCTTCACACATCACGACTTCCCCATACCATTCTCCCGCATTTCCCGCAATGGACGCATCCCAGATTCCGCCTGTCATGACGAAGTCTTTCATTGTCAACATGTCGGTCGAAGAAAACGTTCCGCCACTCATCGTAAACCGGTTCAGTCCTGTGATTTTTCCCGTGGTTTCAAGATTTCCCCCCTCAATCGTTACATTGCCGCGTCTGCGCACTCCGTCACTCTGCCCCACGATTGCATACTTGGCATTTTTCAGCTGCAGACGGGCATTACTCTCTTTTATGGTAAGATCCCCGGTTACCTGAATAACAGAGCTTAAGTTCCGGGGAGACTCCGGCTGCTCTCCCATGAGGCTCGTATCTTCCATTACATATACGTTTGCCTTTCCCGCGATGTCAAGGATAGGAAGGTTCTTTCCAAACTTAGTTG
>DJNB01000085.1:6842-7037 GCA_002435545.1 Lachnoclostridium sp. UBA6475 | reverse complement strand
TAATGGATTTCTGACATGGAAATTAAAGTTTTTGCGGATTACTGAAATCGGTATTTGGAGGTATAATGATGAAGTGCAATATTTGTTCACTATATATATGCGTAGAAGATATGAATAGAGCGATAAAGTTCTATGAAGATTTTTTCGAACAGCCAGTTACCGAACGTGATAAATTATACAGCGTATTTGATATAA
>DJNB01000085.1:6281-6798 GCA_002435545.1 Lachnoclostridium sp. UBA6475 | reverse complement strand
TTTTGGAAGTAATTGCCTGCCGAGTATCAGCGTAGAAAGTTATGATATGCTTATTTCTAAAATTCAAGAAAAGGAAATTTGTTTTCCATTAACTAAAATTGGTAAGAATTGGGTTGCCGAATTTGTTGACTCAGAAGGTAATCATATTGAAATAACAACACCAATATAATAACTTCCAGTTTGTTGAATTAAGAAAATCGGAATTTGTCAAACAGATTATATAAGGGGACTTGGAAATGAAAATAGAACTAATAGACTTAACGGAAGATAACATGAAACAATGTTTTGAATTGAAAGTTGCAAGCAACCAAATGCAATATATAGCTTCAAATGAGGATTCTTGGAAGTCTGCAAAAGAAAACGAGGAGGTGGCTCGTCCTTTTGTTATATTTTGTGATAAAAAAATAGTGGGATTTACCATGTTTGCGTTTGATGAGGAATATGATGATCCGAATGACAGATACTGGCTGTGGAGATTTATGATTGACGAAAGATTGCAGGGAAATGGGTATGGAAC
>DJNB01000085.1:0-6230 GCA_002435545.1 Lachnoclostridium sp. UBA6475 | reverse complement strand
AGTTATTATTCAATATTTCAGGGAACATGGTGCAAACAATATTCGCTTATCAACCAAAGAAACAAATACAACTGCACTATCTATGTATCGTAAGGCAGGCTTTCGTGATACGGGAGAGATGAATGATGAAGAAATTGTGCTTCAACTGGATTTGTAAATTTGAATTTTATCAGATTGATAGCAGAGTTGAAAATGATTGGAGGCTGGATGAAAATGAAAACGATAGAAATTGTTGGAGAAAATTATTTTGGGTATTGGGATAAAACCAGAACTGCTTGTAGAGGTATCGTTATAGATGGAGAACGAATCTTGCTTTCATATGAAACAAAAACAAATCAGTGGATGATTCCGGGCGGAGGCTTGGAAAGCAATGAAAGTCATGAAGAGTGTTGTATCCGAGAAATTGCTGAAGAAACAGGGGTACAAGTAAAAACTTCGGATTGCTTGTTAGAAATTGATGAATACTATGCGAACTGGAAATGGGTGAATCGGTATTTTATCTGCAAAGCAACAGGTACAACTCAAATAGAACAAACAGAAAGAGAAATACAAGTTGGTATGGAACCAAGATGGCTTGATATATCTGAAATTAAAGATATTTTTTCACAGCATAATTCATATAAGGGAGTCGATGAGATGCGTAGAGGAATGTATTTGAGAGAGTATACAGCATTAAGCGAATTGCTTTAATGAACTGGGAAAAACGAAATTGACCGAGCTCTTTGGAGCGAGACATGTTTCTTGTTTGTAGGGTAAGAAGATGAAGGTGTTGAGATAGTTTGAGTTTAAGTAAATAGAAATTTGGAGGACAAAATGGAAATAAGAGAATATAGAGACTTCAAGAAAAACGAAATACAGCATCTTTATACTGAGGTTGGATGGAGAGCATACACAGAGAACATGCTAGTATTGGAACAAGGATACAAAAATTCTTTACTTGTATTAGCAGCATATGAAAATAGAGAACTGCTTGGAATTATCAGATGTGTTGGCGATGGTTTTACCATTGTTTTTGTTCAGGATATTCTTGTTTTTCCCAAAAAACAGCATCAAGGTGTCGGAACGGCTCTGCTAAAAGCCGTTCTCAAAAAATATCATGATGTTCGACAAATTGAGTTGGCAACGGATAATATGCCTAAGAATGTGAATTTCTATAAGTCATTGGGGTTCACTGAGTTTTCAGATGTAGGTTGCTGTGGTTTTATGAGATGCTGACCATTTCCGCTTTAATGAACTGGGAAATTGGGAGTTGTGGAGGAAATATAAAAACAATTGATAAATATATTAATAATGCATCAAAGGAAGAGGTGATAATTCAGCTGTCGCAAATTTTGCGACAACTGCTTCAGATGAAAAAGAGGTATCTTTTGAATATTTATGACACATGTAATATTATCAACTTGAATTTATGGAGGAAAAATGCTGGAGGTTAATTTTTATGATGATGTAGATGACAGTTTATTGAAATTTGCTGTAATTATTTCTAAGGCAGATGAAAAATGGGTATTTTGTAAACATAAAGAAAGAGATACTTATGAAATACCAGGCGGGCACAGAGAAGAAGGAGAATTGATCCTAGACGCTGCAAAGCGCGAACTAAGAGAAGAAACGGGAGCGATTGATTTTAAAATTGAGCCTATTTGCGTATATTCTGTCAAAGGGAAGACTAGAGTAAATAAAAATGAAAACGATGAATCCTACGGAATGTTATATATTGCTGATATTTATTCGTTTGAAGAAATTCACAGTGAAATAGAAAAAATTATTTTTACAGATGAGTTAGTGGATGATTGGACATATCCATTGATTCAGCCAAAATTGATAGAAGAAGCACAGAAAAGAGGTTTTTTATAAAATCCTGTTTTGTAACTGAGATGAGAGTTTGGTAAATCGGAAGGTGTCGAACTGACACATTAGAAAGGAGTATATATGAGTGAGTTGATTAAGGCTGATAATGAATATAAGGAGTGGATTACCGGAATATCTACTGATTTTAGAAAAAGCCAAATCAGGGCTTCTATGAAGATAAATGATGAAATGCTAAGATTTTATTGGAAACTTGGTAAGGGCATTTCATCTATGAGTGAACAATTCGGATATGGAATGGGCTTTTATAAAACGGTAAGTGACGATTTGAAATCCATTTTGCCAGATGTGAAATCATTTTCTCCAACTAATTTGAAATATATGAGATACTTTTATGAGATGTATCCTGATGCAGTGATTTGTCCTCAGGTTGAGGACGAATTGATTACAGATGCAAATCGTCCCCAAGTTGGGGATGATTTACAAATCATTTTTAGAATTCCATGGGGACATAACAAAATAATACTTGATAAATGCAAAGGAAATTCTGCAAAGGCATTGTTTTATATCAGAAAAACTATTGAAAACAATTGGTCAAGAGATGTTTTACTAAACTTCTTAGGAACGGATTTGTATGAACGCCAGGGCAAAGCAATAACTAACTTTTCTAATACGCTTCCGATAGAACAGAGCGATTTAGCACAAGCGATTACAAAGGATCCATATAATTTTGATTTTTTGACTTTGCGTGAAAGGTATGATGAAAAGGAACTAAAGGATTCGCTTATAGAGAAAGTTAATAATTTCCTTATGGAGTTAGGTACTGGCTTTGCTTATATGGGCAAAGAAGTGAGAATTGAGGTAGGGGATACTGAAAAATTTATAGACATGTTATTTTACAATACTCAAAGGCATTGCTATGTTGTTGTAGAAATAAAGACAGGAAAATTTGATTCTTCTTACGCAGGTCAATTGGGAACGTATGTTGTGGCTGTTAATCATCAGATGAAAACAGAAGCTGATAATCCTACTTTGGGACTTCTGATTTGTAAAGATATGGATAAAGTAGAAGCCCAGTATGCATTAGAATCTACTAGCCAGCCACTTGGTATTTCCAGTTATGAATTATCAAAACTTATACCAGAAGAGTTCAGAGGTAGTATGCCTACCATTGAAGAGATTGAGGCTGAATTAAATGAATAATTTCCAGTTTGTTGAATTAAGAAAATCGGAATTGACCGAATAAGTTAATCGTGCCATATGGCTTGATTATAAATACAAAGATAAAAACGCAATGTACATTAAAAATGTACTAGAGCTGGTAGGTAGCCCAGCCGTCCTATGCAAATAGGGTAAGTAACCTGCCCCTCCGGGTTGTCCATTCTTTGTTCAATTCATTTTAGGAGGGATTCTTATGGACAAAGCAAGTGGAAAACTGACGGTATATTTTGAAGAACCATTTTGGGTAGGTGTATTTGAACGTATTGAAGATGGTAAATTATCTGTGGCGAAGGTAACATTTGGTGCAGAACCAAAGGATTACGAAGTGCAGGAGTATATTCAAAAATATTATTTCAGTTTGAAATTTAGTCCGGCTGTTGAAACTGTTGTAAGGGAGATCAAAAGAAATCCGAAACGGATGCAGCGTGAAGCAAGAAAGCAGATGCTGGAAACAGGCATTGGTACAAAATCGCAGCAAGCATTGAAATTACAGCAGGAACAGAATAAGCAGGAGCGCAAAGGGAAAAGCCACAAGAAAAAAGAGGCGGAAGAACAGCGAATGTTTGAGTTGAAACAGCAAAAGAAAAGAGAAAAGCATAAGGGACATTAAAGTCCCTTGGGCTTTTGCACAATTCGAAATTTTTGGAGGTGAATGATTTTGATTATCAAAGATAAGTCTATTGATGGCGGAAAGGAATTTGACTGGGGAAAAGTTTCTGCAGAATATGCAAAATATCGGGATATTTACCCACAAGAATTTTATCAAAAAATTCTTGATTTAGGTCTGTGCAGGGATGGACAGAGAATTTTGGACTTGGGAACAGGAACAGGAGTTTTGCCAAGAAACCTGTATCCTTATGGCGGAAAATGGACAGGCACGGATATCTCGGCAGAACAAATTGAACAGGCAAAGAGATTGTCTACTGAATTAGATATTGCATATGAAACAGTCGCAACGGAAAATATAAGGTTTCCGTCAGATACCTTTGATGTTATTACAGCCTGTCAGTGTTTCTGGTATTTTGACCATGAAGATGTCATGCCAAATCTATATCGAATGCTGAAACCCGATGGAAAACTTTTGGTCTTGTATATGGCATGGCTTCCATTTGAGGATGAAATCGCCGGTAAAAGCGAAGCAATTGTTTTGAAGTATAGCCCTGCATGGAGTGGTGCACGGGAAACAATGCATCCGATTCAAATTCCGGATTGCTATAAGCAAAAATTTGATTTGATTCATCATGAGGAATATCAATTAAATGTGCATTTTTCTAGAGAGTCATGGCATGGTCGAATGAAAGCCTGTCGTGGTGTAGGCGCATCGCTTTCTGAAAAAGAACTGCAATCATGGGAATCTGAGCATCTGAAAATGCTCTCAGAGATTGCACCGGAAGAATTTGATGTCAAGCACTATGCTGCATTAGCCGAATTACAGGTCAAGAAATAAACAACTTCCAGTTTGGAGAATTAAGGAAATCGGAATTTCTCTCGCTGTCTGGTTTGATATAAAAATTTGATTATTTGAAAAAATCAAAAAATGACGTAGCGTGATATATTGCTTGTCACGCTACGTTATGTACTAATATGGACCTTGAAAGGAGGCAGGATATGTCATTATACACAACAGGAGAGCTTGCAAAGAAGTGCAACGTTTCAGTAAGAACGATTCAATACTATGATGAAAGAGGTATTTTGGTGCCAACAGATTTGACGGAAGGGGGACGAAGACTGTTCTCCGAAGAGGATGTTGCCACATTGGAAACGATTTGCTTTTTAAGAGATTTGGATATCTCTATAAAAGATATTGCTGAAATATTGGAATCCGAAGAGTCAAAAAAGGTAATCGAACTTTTGCTTGATGAGCAAGAAAAAAATATTCAGGCGGATGTCAAGAAAAAAACGAAACAATTAGAAAATATTAAAGGCATAAGAAGTTCTTTGGCTTCTTTCAAGGATGGCTCACAAAAAACAATTCATGACATATCGTCAATTATGGAGGAAAAAGAAAAGCGAAAGAAAATGTACAAAAAAATGCTGATCGTAGGAATTCCTGTAGAAATCACAGGAATTGTAACTTTTGTTATTGGTATATTACAAGGAATTTGGATACCATTTTTTGTAACTACGGCAGTGTATACTATTTGTGCTGTCTTTTTAGCAAACTATTGGTACAAACGGATAGAGTATATTTGTCCGGAATGCCATACCAGATTTCAACCAAGGAAAATGGAAACTCTGTTGGCAAATCATAATCCAAAGATGAGAAAGTTAACTTGTCCTAGTTGTAGGAGGAAAATTTGGAGTTTGGAAGTATATAGAAAAGAGGTGGATGCATAATGGAAACAATTAATTTGAGTAAGAAACAATTTGTGATATACATGGCAGTCGCATTTGGACTAGCTTGGATTTTAGAAATGATAGCAAGTGTTTTTAGTAATAATGGAAATCAGATAGTGTTTACTGTTATAGTGATGATTACCATGTTTATGCCGTTCCTTGGTGTACTGGTAGCCAGAATCCCGCTAAAAGGTATGGGATGGGTACCACATTTAAAAGGGAAACTTCGTTATGTATTCTTTGCCCTTTGGATGCCGGCGTTATTAAGTATCCTTGGAGGGGTCTTGTTTTTTGTGATTTTCCCGGATACATTTGACTCTGAATTTATGACGTTAAGAGGTCTTTTAGAGGAAGCGGGAGCGTTGGAACAGTTCGAGGCACAGGGTATCACGATACCAATGTATCTGCTGATTACGTCTGTTCAAGCTGTGACAATTGCACCATTTCTGAATATGTTTGTCGCATTAGGCGAAGAGGTTGGTTGGCGAGGTGCACTGTATCCGTATTTGAAGAAAAAGTTTGGTGACACCAAAGGCCGTATTGTGGGTGGTGCAATCTGGGGTGCTTGGCACTGGCCGATCATGATTTTTGCCGGTTATGAGTATGGAAAAGAATATATCGGCGCACCGGTACTTGGGCCAATCGTATTCTGTATCTCTACTATTATGATGGGTATTTTACTTGATTATGTATATGAAAAGACAGAAACCATTTGGTTGCCATCCCTTATGCATGGTGCTACCAATGCATTTACTATTTTTGCATATCTGGTAAAACCTGATTATTCCAATATGGCAATACTGGGACCGGCATATATTGGTATTATCAGTATGATTCCGATGATTGTTATGGCGGTCATTATTTGT
>DJNB01000166.1:6581-13902 GCA_002435545.1 Lachnoclostridium sp. UBA6475 | reverse complement strand
AGGCAAACTATTCTGCTTCCAAGGCCGGCGTGATCGGTCTTACCAAGGCGGCAGCGAAAGAACTGGCATCCCGTAATATTACGGTAAATGCAGTAGCGCCGGGATTTGTGGCGACAGAAATGACAGACGTTCTTTCGGATTCCGTGAAAGAGGCAGCTGTAGCGACGATTCCATTGGGACGTTTTGGAGAAGTAGAGGACATTGCGGAAACCGTTGTCTTTTTGGCATCGGATAAAGCCAAATACATCACCGGCCAGGTAATCTGCGTCGATGGCGGCATTGCAATGTGATATCAGGGTCAAAAGGTCAAAAGTTGATCGTGCTTGCACGAGGAGACTTTTGACTTTGGGACCCGTCAAACATGAGAACGCAGCATTTTGATGCGAAGTTCGAATGTTTGTAGAATTGCGAGAGCAGCTTGCTGCGGAGCAATTCGTAGATATCACAGAAAAGTTCGAAAATTATTCTAGGAGGATTATTTCATGAGTAGAAGAGTAGTCATCACGGGAATGGGAGCTATCACTCCGATTGGAAATACCGTGGACGAATTTTGGAGTAACATTAAAAAAGGCGTTGTGGGAATCGGACCGATCACTCAGATTGATACGACAGATTATAAAGCAAAGCTGGCAGCGGAAGTAAAAGATTTTGATCCAAAGGAATTTATGGATCCAAAGTCAGCACGCCGTATGGAGCGTTTTGCACAGTTTGCCGTAGCAGCATCCAAACAGGCACTCGAAGACAGTGAACTGGATCTGGAAAAAGAAGATCCGTTTATGGTCGGCGTCAGTGTAGGATGTGGTATCGGAAGTCTTCAGTGTATGGAGCGTGAGTACAAGAAACTGCTTGATAAGGGACCAAATCGTGTGTCTCCTTTGATGATTCCGATGCTGATCTCAAACATTGCCGCAGGAAATGTAGCGATCCAGCTCGGATTAAAAGGAAAAAATATCAACATCGTGACAGCGTGTGCAACCGGAAATCACAATATTGGGGAAGCATTCCGTTCAATCCAGTATGGCGAAGCGGACGTTATGGTTGCCGGTGGTGCAGAAGCTGCGATCACGGAGCTTGGTGTGGCAGGATTTACCAGCATGACAGCGTTGTCATTGTCAACGGATCCGATGAAAGCGTCGATTCCATTTGACATCAACCGTAACGGTTTTGTTATGGGTGAGGGTGCCGGTATTCTTGTTATGGAAGAATTGGAACATGCGAAAAAGCGTGGTGCAAAGATCTATGCAGAGATCGTAGGATATGGTGCAACAAACGATGCTTATCATATCACTTCTCCGGCAGAAGATGGAAGCGGAGCAGCAAAAGCCATTGAATTTGCGATGAAAGATGCCGGTGTAAAACCGGAAGAGATCGATTATATCAATGCGCATGGTACAAGCACACATATGAATGATATGTTTGAGACGAGAGCAATCAAACTGGCTCTTGGCGAAGAGGCTGCTTATCATTGTAAAGTAAGTTCTACAAAATCTATGGTAGGACACCTTCTTGGTGCTGCCGGTGGTGTGGAATCCATCGCAAGTATCAAGTCGATTATGGACAATTATGTACATGTCAATGCCGGTTTGACAGATCCGGATCCGGAATGCGATCTTGACTGCGTCAAAGACCAGGGAATTGATATGGAAGTGAACACCGTTCTCAGTAACTCTCTTGGATTTGGTGGACATAATGCATCTTTGATCTTTAAAAGTTTTAATGAATAAAAATCTCAAAAAGCGCGGGAAGATATGGAATTGATAGTTTCCTGCGCTTTTAGGATAGAATTCCCACTTGTAAGTTATGAAAAAATATGTTATACAGATATGGAGGACAAAAAAATATGTTGCTAGATGTAAATGGTATTAAAGAAATTATACCACACCGCTATCCATTTTTGCTCGTAGACTGCATTGAAGAGATGGAACCTGGGGTAAAAGCAGTTGGATATAAAAATGTAACTGTCAATGAGCCGTTTTTCCAGGGCCATTTTCCACAGCAGCCGGTTATGCCGGGGGTTTTGATCGTGGAAGCACTGGCACAGGTAGGCGCGGTAGCCGTTCTCAGTCTGCCTGAAAACAAAGGAAAACTTGCCTTTTTCGGGGGTATCGATAAGGCTAAATTCCGCAAGCAGGTAGTGCCGGGGGACCGCCTCCGCTTAGAGACCGAGATCATCAAATGCAAAGGTCCGATGGGCGTTGGAAAAGCCGTAGCCACAGTAGATGGCAAGGTGGCATGTGAAGCCGAGATCAAATTTATGATTGGATAGCAGACAACTGGGTATAATGAATACTATCACAGAAAACATGTTTTTAAGAAGAAAATATTATGGAGGCCTATGATGAAAGATTTTAAACAATGGGAAGGATTTTCCGGAAGACTTTGGAAAGAAGGAATCGATGTACGTGACTTCATCCAAAAAAACTACAAACCTTATGATGGAGATGAGTCCTTTTTAGCAGGACCAACAGAAGCCACCGATAAGCTTTGGGGCAAATTGCAGGAATTGCAGAAAGAAGAAAGAAAAAAAGGCGGCGTTCTGGACATGGAGACAGAGGTTGTTTCCTCTTTGACATCCTATGGCCCTGGATATATCAGTGAAGACTTGAAGGATTTGGAAAAAGTAGTTGGTCTTCAGACAGATAAGCCATTGAAACGTGCATTTATGCCTTATGGTGGTATCCGTATGGCAGAGCAGTCCTGTACGATGTATGGTTATCAGCCAAATCCAAAATTGCATGAGATTTTTACCAAGTATCACAAAACACACAGTGATGCGGTATTTGAAGTATATACACCAGAGATGAAACGTATGCGTCACAATAAGATTTTGACCGGACTTCCGGATACTTACGGACGTGGACGTATCGTCGGCGACTACCGTCGTGTGGCATTGTATGGTATCGATGCCCTGATTGAAGAGAAAGAGAAAGATTTTGCCGGAAGCGAACGCCGCAGCATGCGCAGTAAAGATTATCGTATCCGCGAAGAACTCGCAGAGCAGATCAAATGTCTGAAAGGCATGAAAGAGATGGCTGCTTCTTATGGTTATGATATTTCCGAACCTGCAAAAGATGCAAAAGAAGCATTCCAGTGGCTGTATTTCGGATATCTTGCTGCCATCAAGACACAGAATGGTGCCGCAATGAGTGTTGGACGTGTTTCCACATTCCTTGATATCTATATTGAAAGAGACCTTGCCAATGGAACATTGACTGAGGTAGAGGCACAGGAACTGGTTGACCATATGACAATGAAATTCCGTATGGTTAAATTTGCTCGTATCGAGTCTTACAACCAGTTGTTCTCCGGAGACCCTGTATGGGCTACCGTAGACGTTGCCGGTATTGGTATGGACGGACGTTCCCAGGTAACAAAGACATGTTTCCGTTTCCTTCATACATTGGAAAACATGGGACCATCACCGGAGCCAAACCTGACCGTATTGTATTCTTCTCATTTGCCGGAGGCATTTAAGAAATATGCATCTCACATTTCCATCGAGACAAGTTCTGTACAGTATGAAAATGATGATGTAATGCGTCCGGTATGGGGCGATGATTATTCGGTATGCTGCTGTGTATCTGCGACAGAGACAGGAAAAGAGATCCAGTTCTTCGGAGCGCGTGCAAACCTTGCAAAATGTCTCCTTTACGCGATCAACGGTGGTATCGATGAGAAAAACAAAGTACAGGTTGGACCGGAATATCGTCCGATCACAAGCGATGTACTTGACTATGATGAAGTCATGGATAAATACGACAAGATGATGACATGGCTTGCTCAGACGTATGTAGAGACACTGAACATGATTCACTACATGCATGATAAATATTATTATGAAGCATCCCAGATGGCATTGATCGATACGGATGTAAGACGTACTTTCGCAACAGGTATTGCCGGATTCTCTCATGTAGTAGATTCCCTTTCTGCGATCAAATATGCTAAAGTAAATGTAATCCGTGATGAAGATGGATTGGCTGTAGATTACAAAGTAGAGGGAGACTTCCCACGTTATGGTAACGATGATCCTCGTGCCGACGAGATTGCTGTATGGCTTCTCCGCACATTTATGGATAAACTTCGCAACTGCCATACTTACCGTGATTCTGAGCCTACGACATCGATCCTTACGATCACATCCAATGTCGTTTATGGTAAAGCAACCGGAGCACTTCCGGATGGAAGAAAAGCAGGCGAGCCATTGTCACCTGGTGCAAACCCGGCATACGGAGCAGAGCAGAACGGTCTTCTCGCTTCCTTGAACTCGGTTGCAAAACTTCCTTATGAAGAAGCACTGGATGGTATCTCCAATACTCAGACCATCAATCCGGGAGCACTTGGAAATACACACGAAGAGCGCGTGAAGAACCTTGTTCAGGTAATGGATGGTTACTTTGATCAGGGAGCACATCACTTGAATGTCAACGTATTTGGCAAGGAAAAACTGATCGATGCAATGGAGCATCCGGAAAAAGAAGAGTATGCAAACTTTACGATTCGTGTATCCGGTTATGCTGTAAAATTCATCGACCTGACAAGAGAGCAGCAGCTTGACGTTATCGCAAGAACCTGCCATGAAACGTTGTAATATCTGAGTTGCGCCGACTGTGGAGCAATTCGCACAGAGTTAAGAAATTTATTAATTGGAGGCTTACCCGTGGAAGAGAGAATTGGTTATGTCCATTCTTTGGAAAGTTTCGGTTCTGCGGATGGTCCTGGAGTACGGTATATCATTTTTCTGAGTGGCTGCAACATGCGTTGTCAGTTCTGCCACAATCCGGACACCTGGGACATCAAAGCAGGGAAAGAATACACGGTTTCTCAATTATTAAAAACTGCAAACAGATACCGTCCTTACTGGGGAAGTGAGGGCGGTATTACTGTGAGCGGTGGAGAACCGTTATTACAGATCGACTTTTTATTGGAATTATTTCAAAAAGCAAAGGAAATGGGCATTCATACGACCCTGGATACCAGTGGAAATCCCTTTACGACAGAAGAACCATTTTATTCAAAATGGAAAGAACTGATGAAAGTAACGGATCTGGTCATGTTAGACATCAAGCACATTGATGAAGAGCAGCACAAGATCCTGACGGGAAAAACTGGAAAAAATATACTGGAGATGGCAAGGCAGATGTCCGATATGGGGCAGCCGATGTGGATCCGTCATGTATTGGTTCCGGAGCGTAATGATACCGATGAGTATCTTCACCGTCTTGCAGATTTTATCAAGACGTTGAAGACGGTAGAACGGGTAGAGGTTCTTCCCTATCATACGCTGGGCGTGTTTAAATGGGAAAATCTCGGAATCCCTTACAAATTAGAAGGAATTGATCCCCCGACCGCGGAGCGCGTGGAAAATGCAAAACGTATTTTGGGGGCTGAATAGAGAGGATAAAAGCAGCACTTTGAAATAGAAGGTGCTGCTTTCTTAATAACGTCAGAAAAATAACTAGACAAAAATGACTTATTAGTATATAATATTGCCAATAACAAGACAAAGGTGGCGCGTTACCAGAATGAAAAAAGATTATTTGGAATATCAAAAAGATATCGGGGAGCGCTTGAAGCAATATCGTATCCATGCAGGGATGACACAGTCCGAACTGGAACGAAAATGCGGAGTGTCCGTGCGAAGCATTTCCAGATTAGAGCAGGGGGCTTCGGTTCAGCTTGAGAGTTTGATTAAGATTTTGTCAGCGCTGAATCTCGAAGAGAACATTAATTTGCTAATACCGGATCAGACAAAACGTCCCTCTTATTATTTGGAAAAAAATGAAAAGAAGAGACAGCGGGCAGGAAGAAAGAGTAAGGAAAAATCCGGTTTCAAGTGGGGGGATGAAGAATGAATACAACAGCAGAGATTTATTTGTGGGGAACAAGAGTGGGAATTATTCATCAGGAATTGGATAAGTCCTGTGCTGCTTTTGAATATGATGAAGAGTTTCTAAAAAGCAATATACAAATTGCTCCGGTAATGATGCCATTAAACAGCGTGATATATGAGTTTCCGCTTTTGGCTGGGGAGCCTTTTTTTGGACTTCCGGGATTGGTTGCAGATTCACTGCCCGATGATTTTGGTAATAAAGTAATTGAACAATGGCTGGCGTCTCAGGGGAAATCGATAAGTGACTTTACTGCAATTGACCGCTTGTGTTATATGGGAAAAAGAGGAATGGGGGCATTGGAGTATGTTCCGGCGACATCGGAACTCAGAGATATTGATCAGGATATTAATGTCAGTAAAATGGTGCAATTTGCTTCTGATGTATTGAATCAAAGAGAAGCAGCAGTGCTTAATGCAGAAGAAAAACTCACATATTCCCAGCTGGTACAGGTTGGAAGTTCCGCGGGCGGAGCAAGAGCAAAAGCTCTGATTGCATGGAATGAAGCAACAAATGAGATTCGGTCGGGACAGTTAAATCTGGGAAAGGATTTTGATTACTGGCTTATGAAATTCGATAATGTGTCAAAGAATGGAGATCATGGACTGGAGGATGAGAAAGAGTATACATTGATCGAGTATGCGTATTATCGGATGGCACTGGATGCAGGAATTGAAATGAATGAATGTAGAATTTATTCAAATAACGGAGAACATCACTTTATGACAAAGCGGTTTGACCGGGAAAATGGGAAAAAGATTCATATGCAGTCGTTGGGGGCGATCGCTCACATCAGTTATAAGGAACCGGCAATATGCAGCTATGAGATGGCGGCACAGTATATGCGCGAATTGAATTTGTCAATGAAAGAGATGGAACAGTTTTTTGCAAGGATGGTTTTTAATTGTCTGGCAGTAAATCAGGATGATCATGTAAAAAATGTGTCATTTTTAATGGATCGTACGGGAGAATGGAGATTGTCTCCGGCGTATGATATTACATTTTCTTACAATCCGACAAATAAATGGCTTAGGGCACATCAAATGAGCGTGAATCAAAAAACGAATGATATTTCCTTAACGGACTTGCTGGAAACGGCATTGAAAATGGGGATCAAAAAGGGAAAAGCGATGGATATTGTATCAAAGATCAGTATGGTGGTCGCAGATTTTGAAAAATATGCTGTGGAAGCGAAGATCCGTGAAAAAACATATTCTGATATACAGAAAATATTAATTCAGAATAGAGTAGAATGATAAAAACTCCCCCTGGGCCTTTTGCCACAGGGGGAAATTCTTTTACCTCTCTTTTTTCTTTTTCCGCGTTGTCGCGTAGAGCAGTCCCGGAAGGACAAACAGTACACTGACCAGGGAGCAGATGGTTCCTTTGCCGAGAAGGTAGCCAAGCTGCGAGAGCAGGCCGTGAGTCGA
>DJNB01000166.1:2931-6530 GCA_002435545.1 Lachnoclostridium sp. UBA6475 | reverse complement strand
ACCGAGCAGAAAGCCAACGGTTACCATTACGATGCTGGAAGTAAGGATGGAAGCCGTTGTCTGTGTCAATGCTTCGACGATGCTTTCTTTCGGCGAAAAATGCGTAAGACATTCGTGATAGCGGTCACTGAACAAAATGGCATAATCTACGGTAGCGCCAAGCTGTACGGAGCTGATGATCAGGTAAGCGATATAAAACAGTGGTTGGTGCTGCAGGTAAGGCAGTGATAAATTGATCCATATCGCAGTTTCAATCGCCAGTACGAGAACGATCGGCGTTTTCAGCCGCCGCATGGTAAGCAGGAGCACGACAAAGACGGCTCCGACAGCGACCAGATTTACTTTTCCCATATCGGCAGTGACCGTGTCCATAAGATCGTAGGTGCTTACCCCCTGACCGGCGAGGTAGTAGTCATCGCCGTAATATTTTTGGGCTTTGTCACGAAGGGATTTTACCAAAGCAAATGTTTCGTTCCCTTCGTAATCAACGCTGACCGAAAGGACAAGGCGGTTGTAATGTGTGCCGCAGAGTTTTGATTTAATGGAATCCGGGATCATGTCACGCGGGATACCGGGGCCGATCATATCCGCAAGGGAAGTGACGGAAATGACATTTTTTCCCTTTTTTATGTCTTTGACGAGCGCACGCTCGGTTTGGTCGGATCCATTCGGGATCATCATGACGTAACTGTCCTTGATGCCGAAAGTGGATTCAATGTAGGCGGTATCGTCTCCGTACTGGGTTCCAGCGCTGAAAATATGTGACGCGCCATAATAATAGCTGTTCTGGTTGCTGAAATAATAGGCAGGAACCATGATCAGACAGAAAATACAGGCAAGCGGCAGAGTGATTTTGCTCACCAGTTTTCCAAATCTGCGGAACGATGGAAGAAATTCGCGGTGCGACAATCGATCCATGAGCCGGTAGGACAGAAGGATCACGCCGGGCATGAAAACAAATACCGTGATAAGGCTGATCGCGATTCCTTTTGCCAAAGCTCTTCCAAGGTCAGGACCGATCTGGAAACGCATAAATAACAGCGCTAAAAAGCCGATCACCGTAGTGAGTCCGCTTGAAAGGATTGAGGAACAGGACTTGCAAAGAGCCTGATTCATGGCAGTTTTAGGATCGTCGTACTGCGTGCGGCATTCCTGAAAACGGTGGATCAAAAATACCGAATAATCCAAAGAAACAGCCAATTGCAGTATGCTTCCCGCGGCATTTGTGACAAAGGAGATCTCTCCAAACATTAAGTTTGTACCGGAGTTTATGATAACAGCGATACCAATTCCGAAGAGAACGATAAAGGGTTCCAGCCACGAAGTCGTTGTAAGAATAAGAACAAGTAACACAATGACAATCGCGAAGCCGGAAATTTTCCGGATTTCGCTTACAGTGCTTTTCGTGGCGGCTGCGGTGCTTACGGCAGAACCGGTCATGGCATTGTCTTCGCCGATCAGACTGCGGATGGCAGGGACGGCATCATTGATGGCGTCTTCGTTAATCGTCACGGTGTAGAGAGCAGTGTTATCTTTATAATAAGTAGTTATGGTATCTTCATCCAGCATGGAGAGCGGGAGATCCAGAGGATTCGAATCATCCAGCCAGGTTACGCTGTCCACACCGGAAATCTTTTCCAATTTCTTTTTATAATCCAATGCCTGTGCATAGGTAACATTTTTGATCGCGACACGCGCATTCGGAATATCTCCTTCAAATTCTTCTTTCATCTTATCCAGAGAAATGGTGGAAAGCGATTCCGCCGGCAGATAGTCATTCATATCGTAATTTACTTTGACCTGCTGGCTCGCAATGGCGCAGCAAAGGCTTGCAGCTAAAAATAAAATGGAGATTGGGATTCGAAAACGAATGACACGGCGGAAAAATTTTTCTTTCATATGCTTACCTCACTTAAAAAATAATTGACATCTGTTGCGGTTATATGTATTATAGCAATAGACGAAGAGGGATGCAACGCACAATATATTGTCAGCTGACAATTATTTGACATTCTGATTACAAATGTCCGAAAAGGAGGGAAGACGATGGGAGATTTACGTACGAAAAAAACGTTTGCAAGTCTGGTGCAGGCATTTTTGCATTTGTTGGAGAAATACCGCTTTGAAGATATTAGTGTAAAGCAGTTATGTGAAAGCGCAAATATCCGCAGGGCGACGTTTTATACTCATTTTGCAGATAAATATGAATTTTTGTCCTTTTTTATCCAGGAAATGCGAAAAGAACTGCTGGAGCATATCGAAAATATGAATTCGGAACTGCCGGAACAGTCAAATAGGTATTGTGATAAGCTGTTTCATGAAATGATGATGTTTTTTGAAACACACCCTCAGCTGGTCCGCAATCTGCAGGACAGCCAGATGATGCCGGTCATGATGGAGATTTTTGCGGAAACGGTGCAAAAAGGTGTGTATGAATATTTGTGTAGTCTGCCGGGCAGGCAGGAAGATGAGGTGAAACAGATGAAAGCCTGTTTCTATGCCGGAGGAATACTGCGGCTGGTTCAGTTGTGGATGAAAGATCCGGAAAAATTTCAGGTGGCGGAGATCAAGTGGCTGAAATTTATAGAATAAAAAGGCGTGTTTTTTTCAAACAAAGCGCGAAAATCCGCTGGTTTTTACCGTGATCAAAAATTTTTTCATTTTTTTCAAAAAAAATATTGACCGCTGGTCATTTTTGTGATAGACTACTGGTAGCTTAAGAAATGACTACTAGTCATTTTTGATAATAAGTATCAAAAGGAGGTTGCCAGTAATGGTTAAGTTTGGAAAGTTTATTACAAAGCACAAATTATTCATTCTTCTTCTTGGCGTGCTGCTTATCATCCCTGCGATGATCGGTATGGTCAAGACGAGAGTCAATTATGATGTACTTAGTTATCTGCCAGATTCACTTGAAACGGTGTCCGGTCAGGATATCATGGTAGACGAATTTGGTATGGGGGCATTTTCCATGGTTATCGTGGAAAATATGAATAACAAAGACGTGGTTGCTTTGAAAGAAAAATTGGAGAAAGTAGATCATGTTGAAAAAATCATCTGGTATGATAGTGTAGCAGATATTTCACTGCCGACCGACATGCTTCCGAATGAATTAAAAGAGGCATTGTTCAATGGGGATGCGACGATGATGATCGCATTGTTTGATAATACGACATCGTCCGAGGATACGATGCAGGCAGTCACAGATATGAGAAATATGGTAAAAGATCAAGCATTTATCAGTGGTATGTCAGGAATCGTTACGGATATTAAGAATCTGGTACAGGCAGAGCTTCCGGTATATATTGTCATTGCAGGTATTTTGGCATTGATCGTACTGCTTATCACGATGGAATCGCTCGTGACACCGGTATTGTTCCTTTTATGTATCGGATTAGCCATCCTTTACAATATGGGAACCAATATCTTCCTGGGGCAGATATCCTATATCACACAGGCGTTGACCGCAGTACTTCAGCTTGGTGTTACGATGGATTATTCCATTTTTCTTCTGGAAAGTTATCAGGCAAACAAAGTACGGTTTGACAATGACAAAGAACGTGCGATGGCACATGCGATCAGCAATACATTCAAATCCG
>DJNB01000166.1:0-2903 GCA_002435545.1 Lachnoclostridium sp. UBA6475 | reverse complement strand
CCGTTGTCGGAAGTTCCATCACGACGGTGGCCGGATTTGCGGCACTGTGCTTCATGACATTTGCGCTGGGACGTGACCTTGGAATCGTTATGGCAAAAGGAGTTATCATCGGTGTTATCGTTTGTATCACCTTGCTGCCATCCTTGATCCTGTTCTTTGACAAATGGATCGATAAGACGACACACCGTGCCATCTTCCCGAATTTCCATAAATCGAGTGCCTTTATTACAAAGCACCGGATCATTCCATTACTTATCTTTGCCGTATTGTTTGTTCCGGCATTTTATGGAAATAATCATGTAAAAGTATACTACAATCTGGATCAGGGACTTCCACAGGATCTGGATTCGGCAATTGCCAATAAAAAACTGGAAGAAAAGTTCAATATGAACAACATGCATATCCTTCTCTTGAAAAACGGTCTTACGAGCAAAGAGAAAAATGATATGAAAAACGAAATTGAAAAAGTAGACGGAGTCAAATGGGTACTCGGCATGAACTCCATTGTGGGTGCCAATGTACCGGATGATATGATTCCGGACAAATACAAAGATATGTTGAAGAGTGATAACTGGGAACTGCAGTTTATCTGTTCGGATTATAAGACGGCGACAGATCAGGTTAATGCCCAGATCGCTTCGATCAACGATATTGTGAAAAAGTACAGCAAAGATTCGATGGTAATCGGTGAAGCACCACTTACGAAGGACTTGCAGGACGTAACGGATATCGACCTTGCAACCGTAAACTATCTGTCAATCGGAGCGATCTTCCTGATCATCTTATTGACATTTAAATCGATCTCACTGCCGGTTATTCTCGTAAGTGTAATCGAATTTGCCATCTTCCTCAATATGTCGTTCCCATATTACAGCGGAATCGAACTTCCATTTGTGGCAAGTATCGTTATCGGAACCATTCAGTTAGGAGCGACGGTAGATTATGCGATATTAATGACGACAAGGTATCATAAAGAACGTGTCGTAAATCAAAAGACAAAGAAAGAAGCGGTCGAGATCGCGCACAAGACTTCGATGAAATCCATTATAATCAGTGGACTGAGCTTCTTTGCCGTAACCTTCGGTGTATCTGCATATTCAAGTATTGACATGATCAATGCGATCTGTACCTTGCTTTCAAGAGGTGCCGTGATCAGTACGATCAGTGTAATCCTGATCCTGCCGGCAATGCTTTACCTCTTTGATAAAGTGATCTGCAAGACGACATGGGATATGCGTAAAATCAATTATTAATGAATGAAAGGATGATCATTATGAATCGAAATAGAAAACTCAATCGTATTAGTAAGACAGTCATTTCCGGACTTTTGGTGACAAGTCTGGTAGTATCCAATGGTGCCTATGCCAATGCACAGAAAATTTCCAAAGATGAATCCGTATATGTAAATGCCGATGAGAGCGGAGCAACGACAAAGATCACCGTTTCCAACTGGTTGAAAAATGCCGGAATCAATGGAACGATCAACGATGAATCCGATCTGAAAGACATTCAGAATGTCAAAGGAGATGAGACATTTACCCAGAACGGCGATGACGTACAGTGGAGTGCTGGATCCGATGACATTTATTATCAGGGAACAACAGACAAAGAACTTCCGGTAGGCGTTGAGATCAAATACGAATTGGACGGAAAAGAAATTGCCGCAAAAGATCTTCTCGGTCAGAGTGGTAAATTGAAAATTACCGTTTCTTATACCAATAAATCAAAATCCACACAGACGATCAACGGTGAGAAACAGGAAATGTATACACCGTTTGTAATGGCAACCGGAATCATTCTTCCGGATGACAAATTCAGCAATGTGGAAGTAGATGATGGAAAGATCATCAATGAAGGTTCCAATAACATCGTTGTCGGATTCGGTATGCCGGGTATGGCAGAGAGCCTGGATCTCGATGAGGATGCCGCAGACAAACTTCCGGAAGGATTCACGGTAACAGCGGATGTGACAGATTTTTCCATTGGAAATACGATCACATTTGCCAGCCCAAGCATCCTGAGCGATCTGGAACTGGATGATATCGATGATCTGGATGATCTCGAAAATAAATTGGAAAAATTAGTAGATTCTTCCGAAGATCTTGTAGATGGTTCCAAAAAACTTTCGGATAAAATGGGAGAGCTGGAAGATAAGTTTGACGATTACCGGGACGGCGAAAAATCCTTGAATAAAGGAATCAAAGATCTGGTAAACGGTGGAACGACATTGAAAAAAGGAGTAAAAGAGTATACCGATGGTGTGGATACCCTGGCAAAAGGAACACAGAGTTATGTCAACGGAGCAAAACAGATCACGGACGGAAACCAGAAACTGTATTCTGCCGTAAAAGATATGCCATCTTCTTATAAAGAATTTTCCGATGGTTTGCAGGCTTATACCAAAGGTGTGGATACCCTTGCGGATGAGAAGACAGCAAAACAGCTTACCGATGGAGCTGATGCGATTGCAGCAGGAATTGGTACGTTGAATGAGAATCTTGGCAAATTAGAGAGTTCTTATGATAATTATAAACTTCTGGCAGATGGATTGAAAGCACAGGCTGCCCAGATCAGTGATCCGACACAGAAAGCAACGATCCTTGCCTATGTACAGAAATTAGAAGAACTGTATCAGGGACAGAAAGCAAGTGTAGGAGCGCTGGTAAGTGCTACAGACAGCAAGAGTACGTTGAAATCCGGTGCAAGCCAGGTGGCTGCAGGCATTAAAAAAGCGCTGGCAGGAGCACAGACACTTTCGAAAAATTCCGCTTCTCTCCGTGCCGCAGATGAGAAACTGACATCCAGTATCGGTACCTTGACAGCGAGTGTGAAGAAACTGAGCGATGGAAGTAAGAAACTGAGCAGCAACGACCGTAAATTGCTGGCAGGAGCAAAGAAAATCC
>DJNB01000066.1:10558-16381 GCA_002435545.1 Lachnoclostridium sp. UBA6475 | reverse complement strand
TGGCTTGAAAGAGACAGCAACAACAAGTATGCAGATTCAGGATGCCTTGGCAGAAGCAGGCGCACATGCAACATTTTTCTACATCGGTTCCCGTATTGATGACGCCGGTAGAAAAGAGGTTGAAAGTGCTCTGACCAGAGGATTTGAAATTGGGAATCATTCTTATGGATGGAAGAATATGTCCAAAATGGATCCGGACGAAATTGCAGAATCCGTAGATGAAACCAATGCTGTTTTGACTGAGATTTCCGGCTATAAAAATATTTTATTCCGTGCACCGGAACTTGCGATCAGCCCTGACATGAAAGCGACGATCAAGGCGCCATTCATAAACTGCAGCATAGACAGTAAAGACTGGGACAAGGCGACGACAGAACAGATCATTAAAAATGTGGAAGCTGCGGAAGACGGAGATATCGTATTGATGCATGCTACAGAGAAAAATACCGTAGAGGCACTTCCAACCCTCTTGCAGTATTTTAATGAAAAGGGATACCAGATTGTTTCTGTATCCGAACTCTTTGCTGTAAAAGGCATAAAACTGGAAGCAGGAAAAGCATACAGTTCTGCTAAATAATGTAAATAACATACAGAAATTCTATTAGCCGGAAGAGACATTGGAAAAGCAATGTCTCTTTTTGGCTGTGATGAAGCGGGGGAAGAAAGACAAAAAAACGAATCTTTCTTACAGCAGGTATTGACTTTTGAAAATGAACGTGAGACAATAAATACCGTGTGCATTGACACGAAAATGTAACAGATCGCAGTTATAGTAAGAATATAGGAAATTATGTGCAGGAGATGGATTAGGATGAGACTTAGGATGTATAGAGCCATGATAATGGTACTGGCAATGGCAGGGATGGTGTGTTTGATGTCGGCACAGCCTGTTGATGCAAAAAAAACGAAGGAAAAGAAAATAAAGACAATCACGATTCAGAATGCAGGAAAGAGTTTATTGATCAATAAAAAAGAGAAATTTCAGTTAAAGGCGAAAGTGAAACCGAAGTCATTAAAGAAAAAGGTGATCTGGAAATCATCCAATAAAAAAATTGTGACGGTATCGAAAAAAGGACTGATCCGGGGAAAAAGATACGGGAAAGCCAATATATGGCTGAAAGCAAAAGAGGGTTCTAAGAAAAAGGCAAAGATTCAGGTGACAGTCGGCCGTAAGGTGACAACGGTCGGATTTACCGTGAAAACCCAGGAAGTGGAAGTGGGGCAGAAATTGAAACTTGAACCGGTCGTCCTTCCACAAAATGCGACAGATAAAAAACTTACGTATGAGTCTTCCAATCCGGCTGTCGTATCGGTTTCCGCACAGGGGATCGTGGCGGCAAAGGCAAAGGGAGAAGCGGTTATCACGGCGAAGAGCCAGGATGGCACACAGAAGACCGGAAGTTTTGTTATTCAGACGAAGATTTCAACGAAAAATATAATAATAAATGGTGGCACAACCGGTAAACGATTGGAAAAAGGAAAGACGTTTGGTGTGTCTGCCAGTGTGCAGCCTGCCAATGCATCCAATAAAGCGCTGCGGTATACCAGCACCAATCCGTCAGTGGCAGTAGTATCAGCCAGCGGAGTGGTGACCGGCGTGGAGGAAGGAAATGCGACGATCCGGGTGGATGCGGTGGACGGCCACTCGACGGCAAGTATAAATGTGGAGGTGTTCCGTATGAAAGTTTCAAAACAAAAATTGATCGCTCATCGCGGGCTTTCTTCCGAAGCACCGGAAAATTCGATTCCGGCATTCGAGAAGGCAGTTGAAAATCATTTCTATGGAGTGGAATGTGATATATGGAAAACATTGGATGGAGAATTCATGGTTTCTCATGACGCCAGCCTTAAACGGATATTTGGCTATCCATTGGATATTGCGTCTCTGACGGCACAGCAGATCAAAAAATATCATATGATCAACGGCGCAAATATTGATTCTTATGAAAAACTGACAATGCCGACGCTTACCGAATATCTGCAGGTAATGAAGAAAGACGAAGAGGTTCATCCGTTCATTGAAATAAAAGAAATGCTCAAAGCGGAGGATTTGAAAAAGATTGTAAAACTGGTAAAAGATCAGGGACTTCTCAACCAGACTTATTTTATCAGTATGTATCAAAGCAATCTGTTGACATTACAGACAATTGCCGGAGTGGAGTCCTCGCAGCTTCAATATGTATATGGAGCGGAAGAGTCAAATAAAAATACGCCGGTCAGCTCGGAGATTCTCAGCTGGTGTATTAACAATCAGATCGACCTCGACAGCCGCCTGTCACTGGTGACAGCATCGGATGTATATCGCTTGCAGATGGCAGGAAGAAAAGTGAATGTATGGACAGTCAACAGCCTGGAAAAAGCGTATGAACTGGATAATAATTATCATGTTGACATGATTACTACGGAGTATCTGTTAAATCCGCAGTAAAAGTAATAAAAAATTTCAGACCCGTTTTCCTTTAAAAATGGAGGGAAGACGGGTCTGTTTTCGTAATTGGGATAAAGTGTCCGATAGCCGCCTGCCGACCCTCTTGCATTTTCTTAGCATGCCATATATAATCTAAATCAATCTCAGATTTTAAGAATTTGAGAGGAAGAAGAAAATCATTTCTGGATCCGGATGATTGGTTCAAAACAAAAATGCAAAGGGAGGATTCTATGGTTAAGAAATTACAAAAACGACTGATCGTACTGCTGTTATTGGCAGCCGTATTTATCGGAAATCTTGGTGGAAATGGCATTGTTGTCTATGCAGCCAGCCAGGCTTCCGGGACAATTGGACAGATCCGGTGGGAATTGGATGCACAGGGAACTCTTGTGTTTCGTGGGACCGGTGCGTTTCCATCATTTCAAAGCAATAAAATTCCGTGGCTGGATTATCAGCGGGATATAAAAGCAGTATCGTTTGAGATGACGAATGTAACAGATGGAGATCTGACAAATTATTTTGAAGGGTGTTCGAATCTTCAAAGTGTAAGTGATCTCCCGGAGGGGATACGCAACCTCACACAGACATTCAGAAAATGCAGTTCTCTGCGCTTGATCGGAAAGATTCCGGTCTCTACGGAGACGATGGAACGGACATTTGAAAAATGCACCAGTTTGAACCAAACGATCAAAATTCCAAAAAATGTAAAAAATATGCAGGGGCTTTTTCAAGGCTGTACGGCATTGACGAGGCTTCCGCAGATTGAGACAACATTGGTGAAAGATTATTCGTATCTCTTGCAGGAGACGGCGATCACGGAGCCGATCTCGATTCCTATGGGAGTTACCGATGTTACAGGAATGTTTTCCTTGTGTAAAAATCTGACTCGTTCTCCGGTGCTTCCGGAAAGTGTCACGGAGGCAGCGCAATGTTTTTACGGCTGTCAGGCGTTAAAAACGGCATCGGCATTACCGGGAAAAATAGAAAATATAAGTCAGATGTTTGCGGAGTGCGTGAACCTGACAGCTGTACCGGATATTCCGCCATCGGTGATCAATATGTCGGGATGTTATGCAAACTGCCGTCAGGCGAAGGGGTCGTTTACCATTTATGCAATTATAAATGACGAGTCGAAGTATACAAAATTAGCTGGTACGACAGCGGTGGATGATCCCTCTGTCAAAGGACAGTTTCTCGGTGCCGCAGGCGGAGGACTTTCGGTAAATTACACGGCCGGGAATGAACATCTGATCCGGGAGTATCTTTCCACAGGATGGAATAGTGGAAATCTTCATTTTGCCGGATGCTGGGGAAATTTGAAGATTGGAGACAAGGTGGCGCAGCAGATGGAAGATTGTACAGTAAGTGCAGTTCCGGATGTAAATTATACCGGGAAAGCAATCTGCCCGGTTCCTAAAGTATATTATGGAAATATACAATTGACGGAGAAAACAGATTATACCATATCTTACAGTAATAATACCAATGCAGGGACAGCAGCCGTTACAATTACCGGAGTTGGAAATTATAGTGGAACCAAAAAGATTTCATTTGTTATCCGCAAAATTTCCATGACCGGGGTAGCCGCACAGAGTTATCAGGGGATATATGATGGAAAAGCGCATGGGATTACATTACAGGTTCCGGCGGGTGTTACTGTAACTTATGGTACAAAAAGTGGAGAGTACACATTAAAGACGGCTCCGGTGTATACGCTTCCCGGAAATTATACGGTATATTATCAGGTGGCAAAACCGAATTATATCACCGTAACGGGAAGTGCAAAGGTTACTATCGTGCAGGGAACGATGCCTGTGGTGGCAAACGGATACAGCGGTATATACGATGGAAAAAGTCACGGAATCACGGTAGAAGGACTGGCGGGCGCGCAGATCCGATATGGTACTGCGGCAGGGCAGTATACAAGTGTAGAATCACCAAAATACACGAATACAGGCATATATACCGTCTATTATCAAGTGACGAAAACAGGGTATGGGACGGTTACGGGAAAACAGCAGATTGAGATAAAAAGAAAAGTGATTACCGAGGTTACTTTTCCGAAAATGAGTCAGGCAGTGTATGGAACCACACTGGCAAAAATACCATCAACAAGTATGCAGGATTCCCTAGGGGTATTTTCCTGGGACAATCCATCGTATGTTCCGACGGTAGATGATACCCAGGCGAAGATATGGTACAAGCCCTACGATAAGAAGAATTACGACTACAGCCAGGTAAAGGGATATGATGCCGGCAGTGGAAACATCGTGCGAAACATTACCATTTCCATTCAGAGAAAGAAGGGAGAACTCCCGCAGGTGACAACAGGATTTCTGGCACAGGGGGACGAACTTGAAAAGTCTAAAATAACATGGGATAAGCAGGATGTGGGGGATTTCTATTGGGCCAAACCGGAAGAAAAAGTATCACAGGACAAGTCGGAATATACTCTTATCTTTCGGCCAAAGGACATGAGAAACTACGACTGGAGTTACCTGAGTTCACAAGAACTGGATTGGAATATGTTTCAGATCCGGCAAAAAGTAGATGTGGTTCCTTATCCGGAACCGTTTGAGATCGTTTATGGGGAAACTTTGGGAAGTAAAGGATTTGTTGGAAAGAATCCGGATGTAAAATACCGCTGGCCGGATGAGACTGTAATACCCGGAAAAACAGGATCACATAAACTTAAAATCATTTATAAAGATCAGGAAATCGTAAGAGACATGGAAGTGGTAGTTTTAAAAAGAAAGCCGGACTATGTCATTCCGGTTCTGGATGCAGTATCTTACGACCCGAAACAGACACTGGGACAGATTGTCTTACCAAGCCGCTGGAATTGGTCAGACGCATCCATTGTACCGGAAGCCGGGCAACAGAGTTATGAAGCCTACTATGAACCGGAGGATCCGGAGCATTATCAGACGGTATATGATAAGATTCCATTAACGGTGGAAAAGGCGGTTCCACCAGTAAATGTTCCCTATATTCAGACACAGATCGAAGAGGATACGATATGTCTGAAAGAAATTGGACTTCCGCTGGGGTGGAAGTGGAAAAATCCGGAAGAATCCATTGGCGAGGGCGTGTACGAGGTTTCCGTGATTTATGAACCGGAAGACCAAAACAATTATTTACTGTGGGAAGGACAAATTACAGTGGATATTAAGAAAAAAATACAGCCGGTGGAAGAGCCGGAAGAAACGCCGATTCCGACGATGACTCCAGCACCTACGGAGATACCGGAGACACCTGCTCCACAGCCGCCGGTCAGTCCGACAGCTAACCCGATTGCCACTCCGGGAGCCAGTCCCGCAAAAGACCCGATAACCGACCCGACAGTTAGCCCGGCAGCAAGTCCAACAGCCGCTCCGGCGGTGACACCGGCGCCT
>DJNB01000066.1:10341-10510 GCA_002435545.1 Lachnoclostridium sp. UBA6475 | reverse complement strand
AGAGCCACCGGAAACACCAGCGTCGCAGCCATCAACCAGCCCGACGGCTGATCCAACGGCCAATCCGATCGCCACTCCGGGAGCCAGTCCGACGACCGACCCGATAACCGACCCGACAGTTAGCCCGGCAGCAAGTCCAACAGCCAGTCCGGCGGTGACACCGGCGCCT
>DJNB01000066.1:1102-10320 GCA_002435545.1 Lachnoclostridium sp. UBA6475 | reverse complement strand
AGAGCCACCGGAAACACCAGCGCCGCAGCCATCAACCAGCCCGACGGCTGATCCAACGGCCAATCCGATCGCCACTCCGACAGCCAGCCCGGCGGTGACACCGGCGCCCGCAGAGACACTCGAAACACCTGTGCCGCAGCCAACAACCAGCCCGACAGTCAATCCAGCAGCCGACCCAACGCCCGGTTCGGCAGCCGGTTCTTCACCTGCGGAAATTCCAAAATTTACCAGTGAACCAAAAGCGCCGGGAAATCCGGTGGTTACACAAAAACCAGCGGGGGTTGCTTCCAAAGCAGAAGCCCCTCAAAAAGATGCTGTTATTTCCGTTTCCAACAAAGAAAAACAAAAAGATTCTTCTTTGTATGGAGTGAAAAAGCAGAAAAAAGCAGTGGGGAAAGTGCGCTTAAAAAAGGCAGTTTATCGAAAAAAGAAAATTTATCTTACCTGGAAAAAGGTAAAAAATGCGAGCGGATATCAGGTGGTCTTTTTAAAAAGGAAAAAAGGGAGAACCAGGATGTTCAAATATACCAAAAAGAGTAAAATGATATTGTCATGGAACGGAGTAGGGAAATGCTTTGTAAAAATGCGGGCATTCCATAATCGCGGAAAGAAACGAGTGTACGGATCGTGGAGTGCCTGCAAACGGGTAAAAAGGAGTTAGTGATCTTCTTTTTTGAAACGAAGTTTAGCTTCGTGATTCTTGGGAATGTCACCAACATAGCAGCCTTTGATATCAAGGGATTTGGCGCATCGTGAACAATATTCACCAAAACGGATCGGTGCGCCACATCCTTGACAATGCAGGAAAACTTCCGAATTTTCCGGGATTTCCAATTTTCCCTGACGAAGATAAGAAGATATTTTGGAAGAAGGAACACCGGTTTCGCGTGCAAGTTCAAACGCGCTCGTTGGTCCATGTTCATCTAAGTATTTTTTTATTTTTCCGTAGTCATTTGCTACTTCTTCACCACAGGTATCGCATACGAAGATGCCTCCATATTTATACCGCATGGCGCAGGAACAATTTGGGCAAATCATTTGCGACTCGTCATCGGGAAGAACTAAAAAGGATGCTTGATTTTTATTCATAATGATATCCCGCCTTTCGCATATATTATATTTATTGTATCGGATTTTTACAGAAATTGCAATTTTTTTCTGCGATTTTCGGCAAAATGTTTAAAAATACACTTGTAGAATAACGAATTTTAGTGTATACTGTAAAAGATGTTACAAAATTATAAAGTTATTATGCGAGAATATTACAATGATATTAAGTAAAAGGAGGAAATCGTGAGAGAAGTAAGTGAGTTCGGTAAGTATCGAAAGAGAACGCTTGCCGTAATGATGGTTTTTGCAATGGCAATAACATCCGGTACACCAAAAACAACGGTATATGCGGAGGAACAGTCAGTGACTTCGGCAGGAATCAGTGTACAGCCGGAGGAAGATCCGGTTACACCGGAAAGCGTACAGCCGGAAGAGACAGCAGTGCCAACCGTGGAGCCGACAACAACAACGCAGAATACACTTGTGGTAAAAAAGAAAAAGTGCTCTTATCCAAAGAAAATTTATGAGGGGCAGACGTTTACGCTGAAAGGAACTTTAAAAGCCAATCATAAAATTCAAAAAGTGCAGGCCAGCATCAAAGATGAACAGGGAAAAGATGCTGTGGCAATCAAAAAAAAGGCAAACAGCAATAAATTTGATCTGAAAAAGATCGATGATGATATGAAATTTTCAAAATTGGAAGCGGGAAACTATACCTATGAGATTAAAGTTTCGGATTCCTATGGAAATGAAAAAGTTGCTTTGCAGAAAGATTTTAAAGTAAAAGAGACGACCTGGGCTTGGCCGGTAGATGGTGGAAGCAAAGGGGATGGATTTCACTGTGGGTGTTCTGTACATGGAGGCAGACATCTTGGTGTAGATATTAAAGGAGTATCAAAAGGAACATCAATTAAGGCAATTGCGGATGGTACGGTTGTTTATGCCAAGTATCATCAGGCAGCAAGACGATCTTCTTTTGGAAAATTGGTAATTGTTTATCATGGCAATGGAATTTACTCTTACTATGCACACTGCAATGCCATTCGATGCAAAGTGGGGGATAAAGTGGAAAAAGGCGATGTGATCTCGACGATGGGAGAGACCGGAGCTGCCTATGGAACACATCTTCATTTGGAACTTCGTAAGGGACCTGCTTTTTCCGGAAATTATAACAGTTATGATTTCCTTGATAAGTATACATATAAGCAGTTTGATCCGATGAAATATCTTACAAAACGATAAAAAGCAGATTTTCTTTACTCCGTCTCTTCGGTGGGACGGAGTAAATTTTTAACAGCTGCTGCATAAAGGTCATTGCTTACGGTGCGCCAGTTGTTACAGATGCGGAGAGCGTCCTCTTCATCAGGAACCGATAGTTTTATCTCAAAGATCGGAGCATTTTTTTCGATAAGACTACAGGTGGCAGTGTATTCACCATTGGTATTTTTCGTATAATCACTGATCTGGGTGACTCTTTGTATGATCTCGTGGTTGTTTTCTTTCAGATAGTCGTCAATTTCCTGACGGATTTCCCGTGATAGTGTATTTCCAAATAATTCCAATGTCTCCCTGCCGGCGGAGGTGATTTCGTAGTAAGAAGTGTTGTAAGTGTTTGAGCAGTGGATCAGGTCA
Organism: Lachnoclostridium sp. UBA6475; assembly: GCA_002435545.1. Lineage (GTDB taxonomy): Bacteria > Bacillota > Clostridia > Lachnospirales > Lachnospiraceae > Eubacterium_F. The sequence continues at coordinate 7,638 of DJNB01000066.1, read as the reverse complement.
GCATCCAATAATTCAGCAAATGCACTTTGCACATTAAAATAATTGGTGTAGCCGTGCCCGGTAATGTAATCGGAGATTAATCCAAAGGTTAAAGGGGATTCGATTTCATTGAGTGTATATAAAATAATTAATTTATAGATAGTAAATGCTTCATTCATGATTCTTATACTCCTTTCCTTGCCAGATGTTTTGTTGTTTTAATTGGCGATGGATCTCATTAAGTACATCACGTTTATGGCTGCTCCATAGAGGAGCAATCAGGAGATCTTTTGGTCCGTCCCCGGTAAGCCGGTGTATGACCATTTCCGGTGGAAGAAGTGCGATGGATCGTATCACAAGATCGATATATTGTTCCTGTGTAAGAACCTTGCAGTTACCGGAGTTGTAAAGACCGGCAAGATCTGTTCCGTTTAGGATATGCAATAATTGAATTTTTATGCCATCACTGTGGCAGGAGGCAACATGATCCAAGGAGGCAAAAAAGTTATCCTCTGTCTCACCGGGAAGACCGGCAATTACATGAGTTACCACCTCGATGCCAAGATTTTTTAAATCTGCCACAGCTTTGTCGTAAACAGCAAGCGGATAGCCGCGGCGGATAAACTGTGCGGTAGATTCATTGCTTGTCTGAAGACCAAGTTCTACGATGACAGGTTTGATCTGATTGCATTCTGCAAGCAGTTCCAGCACTTCCGGAGGAAGACAGTCCGGCCGGGTGGCAATGGACAGCATGACTACATCCGGATGTGCAAGAGCTTCTTTATAAAGTGGCTCCAAATAAGAAACCGGGCCATACGTATTTGTAAAAGATTGGAAATAAGCAATGAATTTACTGCCCACTTTCTTCCGTTTTGATATGCCTTCGATTCCCTGCGTGATCTGTGCTGTTACGGAAGTAGAGCGAGGGGCGGCAAAATCACCGGAACCGCTTCCGCTGCAGAAAATGCAGCCGCGGGTGTCCAGTAAACCATCCCGGTTCGGACAAGTCATACCACCGTCCAGAGATATTTTATAAACTTTTTGTCCAAAGCGGGATTTCATTTCATAATCCAAAGAATGATAGGGCTTTTCGCCCCACATTTTCCGGTTAGTCATGGATATGTTCTTTCACGGCAGCACTTACAACATCTGCTACGCGTGGATCAAAAGCTTCCGGAAGGATGTTGTCTTCGTTCAATTCGTCTTCCGGTACAAGAGAAGCGAGAGCAAGGGCTGCGGCAAGTTTCATTTCTTCTGTGATCTGAGCTGCACGTCCTTCCAGCGCGCCTTTAAAGATACCTGGGAAAGCGACGACATTATTGACCTGATTCGGAAAATCCGAACGGCCGGTGCCAACTACTTTTGCGCCTGCTTTCTTTGCGAGATCCGGCATAATTTCCGGAGTTGGATTCGCCATGGCAAAAAGAATGGCATCTTGATTCATCGAAGCTACCATTTCTTCTGTCACGATATTTGGTGCAGAGACACCGACAAAAATATCAGCGCCGACAAAGGCATCTGCCAGTGTGCCGGAGCGGCCTTCCAGATTTGTCACATTCATCATTTCTTTCTGCATCCAGTTCAGGTCTTTGGAATCCTTGTTTAATATTCCCGACTTGTCACAAAGGGTAAGATGCGGAAAACCGTAACGGAGAAGAAGTTTGCTGATAGCGATTCCGGCAGAACCGGCACCATTTACCACAATTTTACAATCTTCCTTTTTCTTTCCGGTTATTTTTAAAGCGTTAATGATACCGGCGAGCACAACGATGGCAGTACCGTGCTGGTCGTCATGAAATACCGGGATATCAAGAAGTTCTTTTAAACGGCTTTCAATCTCAAAACAACGGGGAGCGGAGATATCTTCCAGGTTGATCCCTCCAAAAGCAGGAGCGATATTTACTACGGTTTTAATGATTTCTTCCGTGTCCTGTGTGTCAAGGCAGATTGGAAATGCATTGACATTTCCGAATTCTTTAAACAAAACGGCTTTTCCCTCCATAACAGGCATGGCGGCAGCGGCGCCAATGTTTCCAAGACCGAGTACGGCACTTCCGTCTGAGACGACCGCTACGGTGTTGGATTTGATCGTATATTGATAAGCAGCTTCCTTATCTTCGGCAATCACCTTACAAGGTTCAGCGACACCCGGAGTATAAGCAAGTGCCAGATCTTCTCTGGATTTCACTTCGCATTTAGGGGTTGTTTCGATTTTTCCATTCCATTCTTTGTGTAAAGCAAGTGCTTTTTCACTGTTTGTCATTATAATCCTCCGTTCTTTGAGGGAAAATCCCTGTTGATTTTTTGCAGATATTCCTATTCTAACACTTTTGGAAAGGAAAATCAATGCCCTTGCGCGTGGGCAGGAGGAACCGTAATTTCTTTTATGGGAGAGAAATCGTAACATTTAAAAAATTATGGGGTTGTGTATTTTCAAAAAAATGGTACAATAAAAGTAAGTATCAGTATTTTTATCAGGCAAGGTGTTTGGAAAAATCCTGATAAAAGGAAAGAATGGAGCAAACTATGACGTTAGAAGAGGCAAAGAAAAAATGTGAGATGGCAGGGCAGGAGCATCTGCTGGCATACTACGATGAACTCACAAAGGAAGATCAGGAAGCACTGCTGGCACAGATTGAAAAAATAGACATTACCCTTCTAGATCTTTTGAAGCAGGATTCAAAGGAAGTGGAAAAGGGCAAATTGGAGCCGCTTGGGGCGGTTACCTTAGAAGAAATCCAAAACGAAAAAGCAGAATATGAGAAACTGGGGCAGGAAGCAATCCGCGCAGGGAAAGTAGGAGCTGTTCTTTTGGCAGGAGGCCAGGGAACGCGTCTTGGTCTGGACAAACCAAAAGGAATGCTCAATGTCGGAGTACATAAAAAATTGTATCTGTTTGAGCAGCTGATCCACAATATCATGGATGTAGTGAATGCGACAGGCGCATGGGTTCCGCTTTTTGTTATGACAAGCGAGAAAAATAATAAAGATACCGTTGAATTTTTTAAGGAAAATAAATTCTTCGGTTATAAGGAAGAATATGTATTTTTCTTTGTGCAGCAGATGGCACCGTCTGTCAGTTATGAAGGAAAGATCTATATGGAAGAAAAAGGACGCATTTCGGCATCTCCAAATGGAAATGGGGGATGGTTTATTTCCATGGTGCGCGCCGGACTTCTGGACACAGTGAAAAACCTTGGTGTGGAATGGCTCAATGTATTTTCTGTCGACAATGTACTGCAGAAGATCGCAGACCCCGTATTTGTCGGAGCGGTATTAAAGCACAATTGTGTATGCGGCTCCAAAGTAGTTGCAAAAGCCGATCCGTACGAGAGAGTAGGCGTGCTTTGCCTGGAAGATGGGCGGCCTTCAATCGTGGAATATTATGAAATGACAGAAGAAATGATACATTTGCGTGACAAACAGGGAAAATTGTTGTATAATTATGGTGTAATACTAAATTATCTTTTCTCTGTAGCAACACTTGAGAAGATCATGAACGAAAATCTCCCTACCCATATTGTAGAAAAGAAAATTCCCTATATGGATGCAGAAGGAAATTACATTAAGCCGGATAAGCCAAATGGATATAAGTTTGAAACGCTGGTGCTTGATATGATCCACAAGATGGAGAACTGTCTTTCATTTGAAGTAGAGCGTGAAAAAGAATTTGCACCGATTAAAAATGCAACGGGAGTTGATTCTTTGGAAAGTGCCAGAGAATTAATGAAAAGAAATGGAATGGAATTTTAGGGATAAGTTTTAGAAAGGACGATGGAATGGATTTTACAAAATTATCATTAAAAGAACTTCGTGAGATGGCGAAGGAAAAAGGACTCAGCGGAATTTCCGCACTGCGTAAAGCAGATTTGATCGAAGAATTGAAGAAGGCAGAGATTCTTTCTCAGAGCGTGGTTCGCCCTGTGAAACCGGCTGATATTCTCAACCCGGCAGAACTTCCGGGAAGAAAGTCGGAAGAAAAGCCGGCGGAAAAACAGGTCGAGGAAAAGAAGAGCGAGCCGGAGAAGGAAAAAAAGGTTTATACGTATGTGCCTTCGCAAAACAACAATTCTCGAAACTATCGTGGAAGAGGCTCTTCCCACGGAAATTATCAGAGTAATTATCAAAACAATAATTACCAGAATAATCACCAAAACAACAATTATCAGAACAATAACTACCAGAACAACAATTACCAGAACAATAATTATCATGCGAATTCCCAAAACATGAATTCTCATTATAATGCACAGGAATCCGTGTCGCATGAAAATGCACCGGCTGAAATTGTTCAGGAACACCAGCCATACCGCACGATCGAAGAGGTGATCAAGGCAGGTCTGATCACGATTGCCAAAGATCGTCAGGTGTTGGATGTGCATCCTGCGGAGATGGAAGAGCTGGACAGCGGAATTACCAAAAAAGGAATTCTGGAGATCATGCCGGAAGGGTATGCGTTTATCCGCTGCGATAACTTCCTTCCGGGTGACAATGATGTCTATGTGTCACCGGCATTTTTGCGGCGTTTCGGGCTGCGTACCGGAGATATCATCGAAGGAAATCTTCGGATACGTACGCAGAATGAAAAATTCAGCGCACTTTTGTATATGACAAAAGTAAATGAGCGTCCGATCACGTATCTGGCGCACCGTAATAAATTTGAGGATCTGACACCGATCTTTCCAAACGAAAGAATTCATTTGGAAACAAGCAACTCAGGTGTTTCGATGAGGATGCTTGATCTGATCGCGCCAATCGGTAAAGGACAGCGTGGTATGATCGTGTCACAGCCAAAAACGGGTAAGACGACATTGCTCAAACAGGTGGCAAGTGCGATCACACATAACTATCCGGATATGCATTTACTGATCCTTCTGATCGATGAACGTCCGGAGGAAGTAACGGATATCAAAGAATCCATTGCCGGAGAAAAGGTAGAAGTTATTTACTCGACATTTGATGAACTTCCGGAAAATCACAAACGTGTTTCCGAAATGGTTATCGAACGGGCAAAACGTCTTGTAGAAGGCGGCGACGATGTCGTGGTACTGCTTGACAGCATCACACGTCTGGCGAGAGCGTATAACCTTACGGTTACACCGAGTGGACGTACGCTTTCCGGTGGTCTGGATCCGGCGGCACTTCATATGCCGAAACGATTCTTTGGTGCAGCGAGAAACATGCGCGAAGGAGGAAGCCTTACCGTACTTGCAACGGCACTGGTAGATACCGGAAGCCGTATGGATGATGTGGTGTTTGAAGAATTTAAAGGAACCGGAAATATGGAATTGGTGCTTGACAGACATTTGTCTGAAAAGAGAGTATTCCCGGCGATCGATATCCAGAAATCCAGTACGCGGCGAGAAGATCTTCTGCTTAGCCAGGAGGAATTGGAAGCAGTATACATCATGCGGAAGGCGTTAGGTGCTTCTCCGAATACCGACGGCAATCTGGAGCAGATCATTAATCTGTTCCGAAGAACGAAAAATAATAAGGAATTTATTGAAACCATAAAAAAAATCAAGCTGCATTAAAAATTGCTTGCATTTTGTTTCAAAGCGTGGTACAATAAGAAAGCCGATTTTGAGAAATGACACATTTTTTAGTAAAATAGAAGTAGTGAGGTGAAAATCATGAGAGAGGGAATCCATCCAGAATATTACCAGGCAAAGGTTGTTTGCAACTGCGGTAATGAATTCGTAACAGGTTCAACAAAAGAAGACATTCATGTTGAAGTATGTTCCAAATGCCATCCATTTTATACAGGACAGCAGAAGTCCATGGCAGCTCGTGGTGCGATTGATAAGTTCAATCGTAAATATGGCTTGAAATAAGCAGATAATGAACACATAAAGGCTCCGCAAGTTTCTGTATCGAAAGGTACTTGAGACCTGCGGAGTTGTTCTATATAAAGCGCAGAGTATCGCTGAATGGAGGCAGGGTATGAAATATTCAGGAATTGGCGGACAGGCAGTCATCGAAGGGGTTATGATGAAAGGCAGGAGCCAATATGCTGTTTCTGTGCGTAAGCCGGACGGACAGATTGAAGTAAAAGTAGAAAATTATAAAAGTCTGAAAGAAAAATATGCGATTGCGAAACTTCCGATCTTTCGGGGAATCTTTGCCTTTGTGGAATCCTTGAAGATGGGAATGGGAACCTTAAACTATTCGGCAGGTTTTTGGGAAGAGGAAGAAGAGAAAAAAGAAAGTTCAAAAGATAACCAAAAAACAGATGATTCAAAAACCAATGATTTATGGATGGGGCTGATCCTTGTGCTGGCCATCGTGATTGCAATTGGTCTTTTTGTATTATTGCCATTTTTTATTTCGGAACGGCTTCATAAGATCATTCCGTCGATTCAACTGCGAGGTCTGATCGAAGGCGTGATTCGTGTTGCGCTTTTTGTCGGTTATGTAAAAGCAATTTCTCTGCTGGAAGACATCCGCCGGGTATTTATGTACCATGGGGCAGAGCATAAGTGTATCAACTGTATCGAAAATGGATATGAATTAACGGTAGAAAATGCAAAAAAACAGACGATGGTACATAAACGATG
>DJNB01000066.1:0-1029 GCA_002435545.1 Lachnoclostridium sp. UBA6475 | reverse complement strand
TTTTATTGTTTATGTTTATATCGGTGCCAAATATGTGGATGCGTATGGTGCTTCGAATTTTACTGATTCCGGTAATTGCCGGGATTTCTTTCGAATTTATAACCCTTGCCGGCAAGTCCGAAAATCCGGTGGTCAATGTGTTGAGTAAGCCGGGATTGTGGCTGCAGGCGCTGACAACGAGAGAACCGGATGACAGCATGCTGGAGGTGGCGATCACTTCGGTGGAAGCGGTATTTGACTGGCGGGATTTCCTGGCTCATTATGACGAGGAAGAAAAGCCGGAAAAAGAGGGCTTTGAAGTGGTCGATGTCGAAGATGAAAACGACGAGATCCTGCAGGCGCTTGACCGGTATTTTGATGAAGCTGCCGGAACCGAAGAAAAAGAGCAGTAAACTGGCAGGGAGGATGCTATGACCTTACAGGAGTTGTACCGGGAAGGAATCCGGAAGTTGGAAGAAAAGGGCGTACCGGAGGCAGAACTAAATGCCTGGTATCTGTTTCAGTCCTGCCTTAGTGAGGAACCTTTTTCGTATACGAGAAGCCGGTTCTTTTTGGAGCAGACGGAGCAGGCAGAGCCGGAGACAGCCACTGTCTACATGGAAAAAATTTCCAAAAGATGTCAGCGCATTCCGCTGGAATATATCCTCGGTTATACGGAGTTTATGGGACTTCCCTTTTTGGTAAGAGAAGGCGTACTGATCCCCAGACAGGATACAGAGATTTTGGTGGAAATGGCGGTTGAAGTCTCGGCTGCGAAGAACGTACTTGACTTGTGTACGGGATCCGGCTGTATTGGATTGAGCATTGCGGTCTGCGGCACACCGAAGTCTGTGACGATGAGCGACATTTCGGAAACTGCCATAGAGACAGCAAAGCGCAATGAGAAAAATCTTGAGAAGAACGGCTGGAGGGGCAAAGGCGCAAAACCGGAGATCACCTATAAAATTGGAAATTTATGGGAATCTATTGAAGGGAAATTTGACCTGATCGTCTCCAATCCGCCGTACATTGAGACAGAGGAACTTTCCG
>DJNB01000069.1:1928-2901 GCA_002435545.1 Lachnoclostridium sp. UBA6475 | reverse complement strand
GTTTTTACATTCTGCAGAAAAACAGACCGCTGAGCAGATTTCCGTCATAACGTAGGAGCTGTTTCATAAGAAAACAGTAATTTTATGCCAAAATTCGGATAACAGATCAAAAGCATGAGTATTAAAGACTACCGTTTGACATCAATGGAAGAACCTACAGACGCAATGCTTCATGAATTGATGAGTCAGGTAGCGAGTTCTGCCAGGCAAAGTTCCGCCAATGCCCAACAAGTGCTGCAAAAAAAGATGCAGGAAACAATTGAGCTGATTCGTCGACAACGTAAATCTTCTTTGTCAGGCATTTAAAGAATATGATAAAGCCTCTTCGCCCAGTTTTGTGTGTCGTTGCCTGACCTAATGGATCTGGCAAAACATCCACAACCGAGAAGTTGCTTGCCAATCAGTGGACGGCAGATAGTGTGTATATCAATCCTGATAATATTGCACAGGAAAAGTTTGGAGATTGGAACCCTGAAGATGCTATATTAAAGGCTGCTAAGGAATCCACACGCTTACGTTATGAATGTTTGGAAAATAAACGGAGTTTTGTTTTTGAAACGGTTTTCTCGTCTCAAGAAAAGTTGGAGTTCTTACGTAAAGCACATGAAGTCGGCTTCTTTATCCGTTTCTTCTATGTATGTACTGAAAACCTTGAGATAAATGTGCTGCGAATAGCCCAACGTTATCTTAATGGCGGACACGAGGTTCCGATATCCAAGATTTTCAGCAGATATTACAAATCATTGATACTTTCAGCTCAGGCCATTCAATTTGTTGACCGGGCATATGTTTACGATAATTCACGTGACAATGAACTTCCCCGGTTGCTATATCGTACATCAGATGGAAATATTTATAAGAAATATACTGATAACATTCCCGATTGGGCAATGTCTCTAATATAACAGTTCTTCTTTTCGATAAAAACCTTTTGCACCGACAGGTAAGACGAAAATCCTTGAGAGTTTCCGAA
>DJNB01000069.1:0-1770 GCA_002435545.1 Lachnoclostridium sp. UBA6475 | reverse complement strand
TTTCTGCCCCAAGAAAAGACTTTTTCAGTCAAGAGTTGTCAAGCAATTCTTTGGTGATTGTCGAACAATAGGTTGCAGACACTCGACAAATCCTTTACAAACATACTGCAGATATGGTGGTACAGTATTATAAACTCAAGCGAAAAGTGTTCAGCGGTGGCAGAAAAAGCTACCGTTATGTGGCCCGCCGCAAGGTGGAAACAGTGATAGGATTGGACAAGATAGTTTCCATTGTCGAAGGAAAATGTTCGACCAGTAGGGGTGATATCCTGTCCGTATTGGCCGAGACCGAGACGGCCATCGCGTGGATGCTCGAAGAGGGACATCCGGTCAGGCTGAACCTGCTTGGCACTTTCTTTCCGGCCATAGAGGCTCGTTCATGCAACAGCCCCGAAGAGGTGACCCGGGAAAGCATCCTGAAATTCCGCTGTCTGTTCAAGCCCTCGAAATATCTCCGTGATCGTTTTAAGACCGTCCGTTTTGTTCTGGCCGACAACGAAGTGCATGAAGTAAAAGACAAGTAAAGAATCGTTTATCCAATGAATGCTCATAGAGGAGCAGATCTCTATTATTCATATAAAACTTTTGATACCATGAAATTCAAGAAAGTAAAAGTCAAAGTGGGCTTCGGCAAGGAAAAGGTCGAAAAGTTTAAAGCCCAAATGGTAAAAGGTCAGGCCGTATCTTTCGACAAACTGGCCGAGATGATCGAACTGAGCAGCAACCTGAGCAAGGGCGACATCCTGTCCGTGCTTTACATGATGCGCCGTCAGGCCGTGTTTCTGTTACAGGAAGGCCATGCCGTTCGTTTCGACGAGTTGGGTACGCTGACTCCGTCGGCAAGTGTGAAGACGGTCGATACGGCAGACGATGTCAAGACCGAGACCATCAAAAAGGTGAGTGCACGTTTCACTCCTGCCAAGGAATTGAAAAAGGCCATGAACGACGTTTCCCGTAACATCGAAAGCGAATAGTTCCTGCCTGTCCCTAAAAACTTCCGGACGTGCGCCGCATGAGCGCACGTCCGTGATGTGTATTTTGATTATGTGTTAGCTTAATTAGAATGAAAGACCAGAATGATAGCGGATGGAATGACAGTTCCAAACGCTTGGTCCTGTTTCTGGATATAATGGGCTTCAAGGAACGGGTAAGACGATTTTCAGTAGAAGAATTAAAAATACAATTAGTTGACTTTAAAACAAAGTTTAAAAAGTTGTCTCCTCTATTAAAGGGTAAAGAAAATCCCGACATGATGAAATTAGCTCAATTTTCGGATTCCATAGTCGTTGTATCAAGAGAATATTCTATTGATGATTTAAATCGTCTGACAAAAGCAGCGGTGATCCTCATGCAGAATGCTTTGGAGAAAGGAATTGCATTACGGGGTGCTATTGCATGTGGTGATATGGTTTTTGATGAACGCAATCAAATCTTTTTCGGGCAAGCTCTTATTGATGCATATCTTTTAGAGGAAGAGCTATGTTGTTATGGAATAGTTTTTCACGATACGGCTGAAGAGCTTGTAGCAAATGCCATGCAGTCTGATAAGTATTATTATCCAATAGAAGATGTTGAACTATCGTTTAAAGGAGGAAAATCCAAGCATTATCATGTTGCTTGGCATAAAATGGATAAGAAACTGACAGAAAACGATATAAATGAAGATGCTTTAAATTGGCTGATGAATCTCCGGAAGACTGTATCAGGCCATTCGCGCGTATATTTAGACAATACAATAGAGATTATTAATAATGAAGAAAATCATGTTGG
>DJNB01000028.1:7226-7412 GCA_002435545.1 Lachnoclostridium sp. UBA6475 | reverse complement strand
CAGCAAAAACGCCGATAAATACAAGCGCCCACGGAAGATTTCCGTTCATTACGCCTTCCGTGATCATTTTCATCAAAGTTGCCTGCGGCGCCGCAAGTTCTGTTGTTCCAAAACCCCAGGCGCTGTTGAGAAGAAGAAGGACACCGCCAATGGTAAATGCTGCCACAACCGCGCCGAGGAGTTCTC
>DJNB01000028.1:4051-7180 GCA_002435545.1 Lachnoclostridium sp. UBA6475 | reverse complement strand
GAGTTCTCCGATCTGCTGTCTTTTTGGCGTCGCACCAAGGATATAACCGGTTTTCAGATCCTGTGACGTATCTCCTGCCATCGCTGCGACGATACAGATGACAGAGCCGATGGCAATGGCGCCGATCATCCCGCTCACACCTGTATTTCCTGTCATTTTCAAAACCAGCGTCGAAAACAGCAGTGTGGCAATCGCCATACCGGAGACCGGGTTATTGCTGCTTCCCACCAGACCAACCATACGCGAAGATACGGTCGCAAAGAAAAAGCCAAATACCACAACTAGCAGCGCTCCGGTGAGAGAGACCGGAATTGCCGGAAGGAGCCAAATAATAAGGATCAACGCCAGCGATCCGAACAAAACGAACCGCATATCCAGATCCTGATCGGTACGAAGATTTCCCGCTTTTGTTCCATTTTTCAATCCCTTCAGAGAATCGCCGAATGTGGTCACGATAAGCGGAAGCGATTTGATCAGGCTGATGATACCGCCTGCTGCCACGGCGCCCGCGCCGATGTAACGGATATAACTTCCCCAGAGAGCGTCCGCGCCGCCTTCCGCATACATTTGGGCGATCGGCACATCGCCCGGATACAGGATCGTCGGGCCACCAAAGATGGCAATTACCGGGATCAGCACAAACCAGCCGAGAACCGCACCGGCAAACATATACGATGCAATTCGGATCCCACAGATATACCCAACTCCCAGAAGCGCCGGATACACTTCCGCCGAAAAAGCAGTGCGAAGCGCTTTGACCGGGACCGTGATCACTCCGGGAATCACTTTCAGACCATCGGTTATAAATTTAAATACAGCCGCCAGCCCCATGCCCGCAAACACCGTTTTCGCGCTGGAGCCGCCTTCCTCTCCGGCCAAAAGGACTTCTGCACAGGCTGTCCCCTCCGGATAAGGAAGTACCCCATGCTCTTTCACGATCAAGGCATTGCGAAGCGGGATCATAAACAACACACCAAGCACACCTCCCACCAGGGCGATCAACGAAATCGTAATGAGATCCGGCGCTTCCGTCTTTCCCTCGTTTGCCCATAAAAACAACGCCGGAAGTGTAAATATCGCCCCGGCCGCCAGAGATTCCCCTGCCGAACCTATTGTCTGAACCATATTGCTTTCGAGGATGGAATCCTTTTTCAAAACAACGCGGATCACTCCCATGGAAATGACCGCCGCCGGAATCGACGCCGAAACCGTCATTCCCACACGCAGTCCAAGATACGCATTTGCCGCGCCAAATATAACAGCCAGCAAAATACCGGTGATAATCGATGTTACCGTAAATTCCGGTGTAACTTTTTCGGCAGGAACATACGGTTTAAATTCTTTATTGTCCATAAATGTTCTCCTTTTGTTTATTCCCTGCACTAATAAGTATTTACCAATTTGCTGTAACATATTTCATGTATTTTGCTAGCAGTTAATGGTTACATTATTTTACTTTTATCTTTCTCACCTTACTCCATGCGCTGTAGTTCTTTTTTCCATTCACAACACGGCATACGCGCAAACGGAAAGAATACACTTTATTTCTCTTTAGTTTTTCAAATGTTTTCTTTTTTGTTCTTTTCCATTTTTTCCCTGTTTTGTATTGAAGTTCATAAGTTCGTTTTCCCTTGTCCTTTTTCCAGTTCAAGACAACCTTTCCCTTTTTATATTTTGCAGAAAGGGCAGGACGTTTCAATTTGATTTTCGAACTTTGACTGATTTTCTGCGGTGCTGCCGTCGTATCCGGCACATCCTCCGGTGTCGAAGCCGCCACAGGTGTTGGGGATGATTTTGGAGATGACATTTGTGTTGGGAGCGGCGAAGCCGTTGTCGTCGGAACAGTCGGTTCCGGTGTCAGTATCGGCACTGCTGTTGCTGCCGGCGTCGGCGTCGGTTGTTCCGGTTCATCCGGCAATTCTTCTGTGGAGAGCGCTTCAATCCATGTCCCCCAGACACAGCAATTATCCTTTCCTATTGTACTGAATGTCATCACTTCTTCCGAATCACTCTTCTCATTATATTGTTTAAAGAACACTCCTTTATAAGTATCTTCTTCTAATACTAATGTAACATAATCGTAATCTTCGGAAGAACTTGTCTTTTTCCAGGATCCCGTCCGGTCTCCACTGATTGAACCATCTTTGTGCAATGTGATTTTTTCCGTGTGCAGCATACTGCCGGAAGAGGTCCGTCCATGATTGACAATCTCATAGGTTCCCATCACATCACGATCACGATAATGTGCAATTGTCTCACCATGGTTTTCATACACCGCTGTAACCGGCCACAGATCTTCATTTAAAAACTGCTTATGTACACGCACCTCATGCCGCTCTGTCTGATTTTTCGGTTCATTGAAACGCTGATGATAAACCAGATAATGCTGGCCGTCTTCATCGATCAACGCCGAATTGTGTCCGGCAGCGCGATATCCGGGTTCACCGGTAAACTGGTAATTTCCAATCAATTTAATTCCATAATTATCCAGATCTACTGCGTTATCTTTAGCATACCCACCTTTGGCATCTTCGTAAGGACCATATACATTTTTAGAGCGGTACAGCCTCATATTGTATCCACCTTTCGCCTGCAGACTTCCATAGGTTTCATACAGATAATAATAATCCGCTTTCTCATCATAAATAATATATCCGCCCTCACCGGAAACACCATTTCCTCCGGCAATGCGCGTGCCAAAATAGCGATCTGTCACACTTTGAGAAATTGGTTCCACACTATCCTTTCCCGGATAATTGACAGCTCCTGTTTTCTTATCCAGATTCAGGATGAACAAACCTCCTGACCACGAACCATACAGCATATACATTTCACCATTTTTATCAAAGAAAACAGTAGGATCGATCGCATTGGGCGCATATTTGGTATTGTAATATTCGCCGCCACGGAACCAGTTATCACTCAGGCCTTCAATGATTCCATCATCAATCAGTTTTTTGAGATTCAGATAGTCATGATCCCATTTGATATCACGGTCACTTTTATCTGTATTTTCTTCTGTAGAAAATCCTGAATAAATAACCGTATCTTTGTATTGATATGGTCCCTCTACCTCTTTTGCTGCTGCATATCCAATACAGGAACGATAATACGTCGAAGAAGCACTAT
>DJNB01000028.1:0-3994 GCA_002435545.1 Lachnoclostridium sp. UBA6475 | reverse complement strand
CACTCATAATACGGATTATATTTGACATCCGGTGCCCAGACAGCAAGTCTTCCATCACTGCAATCCGCATCATCATATCCGGCCCACCGGAACGACTCTGCAAAATTCGTCAGCACATCTCCATAAATCGAATCATGCTGCCAGGCATCCTCTGTCTCCCGTGCATTCCAATCCTTATTGATCTGTGTCCAGTGAATCATATCGGTGGATTTTGCATCTGCCATATGCGAACCAAACACATAATAGGTATCCCCCGCCCGGATAATCGACGGATCATGCACAGATACCCTTGTAATTTTTCCTTCTTCTGCTGCCTCTGCCGGAGCCATCTGCTGGCATGGATTCACAACCATGCAGACCGACAGAAGCATTGATAATAAAATACTTTTTTTCTTCATTCTGCCTACCTCCCGTTGTTTTAAATATTTTATTTCATCGCATTGATGACGGCATCATAAGCTGCTTTTTTTGTCCCTACCGACGTATACAGCAGCGGCTGTCCATCTGCCCGCCACGATCTGTCATCACTCATTCCCCAGAAAGTGACTCCCGTGATATTAGCGCCAGCCTGTTTCTTTTCCTTAAGCATTTTGATAACACTTGCATAGTAATTTGCCTGATCCTGCAGCGTGTAAGTGCTCTTACGGTAATTGATCGTCGCATCCAGCTCTGTAATCTGAATTTCAAGTCCTGCCGCCTTAAATTTGTCTACTGCTTTTCCAATGAAATTTGCATCCGGCCAATCCACATCCAGGTGACTCTGCATACCAACTCCATTACATTTTTTTCCACCTTCATTAATATAATTGATCAGCGAAATAATATCATCGGCAATCAAATACGTATTATAATCATTGTAAAACAGGCTTACTTTACTTCGCATACCATAGTAATTCAGCATATCATTGGCATACGTAAATGCCGCCTTTATGTACGTCGGTCGTGTACCCTGCTCGCCGTAAATCTGTGTCCAGTGACATACCCCGCTGTCGGTATTATGAAAATATTCATTCATTACATCATAAGCATATACCACATCTTTGTACTTGCTGGTACAGATGTGTGCCACAATATTTTTTACATAAAATTCTATACGTTTATCCATCGTATATGTATTGCAGTAATCATAATTTTTATTGTAACTATATTTAAAGAACCATGTCGGTGTCTGACGATGCCAGAGAAGCGTATGGAAGCGAACCGAAAGTCCATTCTCATAAGCTGCTTTCAATGTCTCATCAATAGATGTATAATTTAACGCAGGCACTTTGGATTCCCCATAACCATCCGGAATGATATATCCTTTGGATTTCGCCTCATTTACTGTCATCGTAGTCGGATTGTAACCTAAGATGGTATCCGGCTTCATTTCATTTCCCAGCGTAATGGAATTATAATCTTTTTTCAGTTCGCTCAGCGTGGAAGAATTTTTCAGATCCTCCAGGCCAATCGCCGCCCCCACTTTACCAAACGTACCGCTCATCGCACCTTTCAGCGTCGTGCCTGTGGATGAACTGCTTGATTTCATATTAAATTTAATATTGTATACTGTCGCTGTGTACGTTGTGGAAGACTGTGACATCACACCAATGCTCTTAATCGAGCCACTGCCGCCTGCTGCAATTGAAAAGTCTGTATAACTTTTACAATTAGCATTATATTTTACGAATAATTGATTTCCATTCGCATCATAAAACTTAAATGCAGTGTTCTGCCCTGCCGTATTGGCACCTACAGTCATAGACTGAATGTTAGAAACAGATATGGCATCCGGAAACGTATATTTTACTTCTCCATACATTGAACTAAACGTTGCCTTCAGCGCACCATTAGAAATACTCCTTGATGAAACTCCCCATTGACTTGCATAAGACAAATTACTAAAATAGTACACTTTTGCCTCTGCTTTTGCTACTTTTGCAGACGTTCCTGCAAAAACTGTTGTAACAAGCATCGCTGCGATTAAAATTTGTGTTAAAACTTTTCTGCTCATTACGAAAACCTCCTTAAAAATATTTAGTTTTTGTTACAACTGCAAGTATAACCGCTCCCTCTGTCTTTGTCAATATGCAACAGTGGATTTATTTTTTTCTTTGCATTTTTGTGCAAATTGCACAATTTATTTTCTTGTTTGTGTTGTTGCGCAAACGTTTACGCCGCTTATCCGTCTTCTGACGCAAAATGTGACCCTCTTTCTGTTTTGCAAATTGTCAACTTCTTCTTTTTATGCTATACTTATTATAAAAAGGATTATCATACCCGCGGAGGAACTATGTATTACACATTACTTATTTTACAATGTCTGGGAATTGTGTTTATGTTTTACGAACTGATTCACATCAGCAGACAGCACCCATCCAAATTTCAAACGCTTTTACTGCTTCTTGTAGGGGCTATCCTGATAAACAACTGCGGCTATACATTAGAAATTGCCGCATCGACCAAGGAAACCGCTCTTATGGGAGTTCGCATGAGCTATCTGGCAAAACCGTACATCCTCTATCTGATGTATATTTTTGTCATGGAATACTGCGGTTTTTCGGTTCCCAGATGGAGAAAGCGGATTCTTTTTTCCATCGCTTCCTTTATCACGGTTTTGGTTATGACATGCGACTATAATACATTATTTTACAGTCATATTTCTTATACAAATTCCGGCCTGTTTCCGCACCTGGTTCTGTCGCACGGACTGATCTATAAATTATATACTGCCTTTTTTGCCTTTTATTTCATCCACATGCTTTTTGCGTGTATACGCTTTTCCGTGCTGCACAACTCCCGTCTTATCCACAAACAGGTGCTGCTTTTGATCCTCATGCTGATATCCTGTATCCTGGGGCTTCTGGCATTTCTTTTCAACCTTACCGGCGGCTACGATTCGACGGTGCCTGCTTATATTATCTGTACAATCCTTTTGGAACAGCTGATCAAGCGATACAAACTTTTTGATTCGATAAAACTGGCAAAAGAAGAAGCCGTCGAGCATATGAAAGACGGGCTGATCGTTCTGGACTACGACAATCAGATCTCCTATACGAACGACCGCGCACAGCACCTTTTGATGTTTGCCGCCAAGACGCACCCGGATCCTCTCGGCTTTATCCGCGAGCAGATCAAGACCGGCGAACTTATCTTTGTCACAACCCGTGACAACAGCACCCATCACGAAGTTTACGAAAAATGTGTGTACGAAGGCTCTCTGCGGGAAATTTACCACGATGACGTAAAGCACGGTTCTATGATCATTTTGACGGAAATCACAGACCGGTATTATTATACGGAGCGTCTCCAGACAGACGTTGCAAGAAAAACAAAGAAAGTCATTGCCATGCAGCGAAGTTTGATCGGAAGTTTTGCTACCATCATCGAAGCACGCGACGGTATCACCGGATTACACATTAAAAACACCGGCAACTTTGTCAATGTCCTTACCCGGGCGATGCTGAAAGATGCGCGTTTTTCTTCGCAGATGACAAATGAATACGCAGAAATGGTAACCGACGCCGCCCACCTGCATGACATCGGAAAGATCTCCATCCCGGATTCCATTTTACAAAAAAAGGGAAAACTTACGGACGAAGAATTCGCGATCATGAAAACGCATCCGGCAGAGGGCGCCCGCATTTTAGATGAAACCCTGAAAGGCGTCGAGAGTGATGAATATTTTCAGATTGCCCATGACATGGCACTGTATCATCATGAAAAATATGACGGAACCGGCTATCCGGAAGGCCTGTCCGGTGACTCCATCCCCCTTTCCGCCCGGATCATGGCGGTCGCGGACGTGTACGATGCCCTTCGTTCAACCCGTCATTACAAGGAAGGCTTTTCAAGGGAAAAATCCATTGCAATACTCAAAGAAAGCCGCGGTACACATTTTGATCCCGATATCACGGATATTTTTCTCGCACACATTGAAGAGATTGAAAATGTGTTTGAAGTTCACAAATAAATCATTTGTTATACCACATTAACTATGGTATAATTCTTAAGT
>DJNB01000248.1:539-5009 GCA_002435545.1 Lachnoclostridium sp. UBA6475 | reverse complement strand
CGTGGCTGCACGAAGATCCGGTTTTGCGGCAGGTGAAGATTCTGGGGGCAGGATTTGCTGCACCGGAAAAAGTAGCCGGCAAGAAAACGTTTGCCGTCTTTAATGAAGAATATCAGACGATCGCCAGACGTTACCTGAAAAGTGACGAGGGACAGGTGGCCGGATTTTACGAGGCTTTTTGCAAAGACGATGCGTCGTGCGCCGGGGTTCATTATATCACACAGAAAAATGGGTTTACGCTCCGGGATCTGGTTTCCTATGATGTAAAGCATAACGAGGCAAATGGGGAAAAGAATCAGGACGGAACCGAGTATAATTACAGCTGGAACTGCGGCCAGGAAGGTGCCAGCCGGAAAAAATCGGTTCTCCAGATGCGTAAAAAGCAGACGAAAAATGCCCTTGTCATGCTTCTGCTCGGACTGCCATCTCCGATGCTCCTTGCCGGGGATGAATTTGGACAGACGCAGCGTGGAAACAACAATGCGTACTGCCAGGACAATGCTACAACGTGGCTAAACTGGAATTTATTGGAAAAAAATGAGGCGCTTTTTCATTTTGTACAGAAACTGATCGCGTTTCGCAAGAGCCATATTTTGTATCATCGTCAGGAAGTCATGACGGGAATGGATACAAAAGGAGTCGGTGCTCCGGCGGTGTCGGCACATGGAATTGAGCCGTGGGAAGCGGATTTTTCTTATTACAGCAGAGATCTGGGGATTTTGTTTTATGGTACATACTATGAAGGAAATTCCGTTTATATGATGTTTAATATGCACTGGGAAAGCCACACATTTTTCTTCCCTGTGATCGAAAAGGACAAGCAGTGGAAATGTATTTTTGATACGGAATGTGGGGAAAACGAAGAAAATGTTGTGCAGAAGAAATATAAAATGGCACCGAGAAGTATCGCTGTATTTGAATGTGTAGATACCTGTCCTGCCGGCAAAACACGCGGACAGGACAAGCATCCGGTTAAGCCTGAAAAGGCTTAAAAGTTGTGCTCTGCAACGATCGGGTCAAACAGATCCAGCTTGCAGTATTCCTGATCGGAAAAATGCTTGCAGGTCGTACAGGAGACATCCTCGTCTCCGGATTTGTTTGTACATTTGCAGTCGTGTTTAATGCAGTAAGCACTACAGTTTTGTGCAACATTACGATAGGTAGATTCCTTTGCTCTCATGGTATTCTCCTTTCCTGATGAAGTGTTTATTGACACGCAGTTAGTATTGTCAAATTGAGAAAAAATATGCAAAAAAGAGGTTATTCGTATGAAAATGTATCAGATTGAAGAAGTGAAGCTTTTTATGGCACAACTGCTCCTTCAGGAAACATTTGACAAATTTTGTGTAAGTGTCGCGGAGATACGTACCATTGTTCCGATCACGATAAAGGGAACGATGTCGCATGACTGGCTGTCGCCAGAAGATGCGGAACAATATAAAGAACTGGAATACATCCCATGGAAACTTCTGCGTCCAATGGTTTTTGAACTGATCAAAGGCAAGCAGACGCCGGAGTTTTTGAAAATACAGTTTGTTCATTATAGTGCAGATGGAGACTGCGGCGGGCTGCGGATCCAGTTTGAGGCAGGAACGCTGACATGCCTGTCAACGTATACGCCGGCAGAGTTCTCATTAGACCGCAATGCGGAGACACTTTGGGATGAAAACTGCCAGGCATTTTTGAAAAAACATGATATTGTCAGCACTCAACTCTAACGAGTGCTAAAAAATCCTTGACATCTCATTTTTTCTGTATTACAATACTTTTTATAGTAAATGTAACGATTCAGTTATTACAAGATTTTATAACAGGAGAGTGACTTGACATGAAAAAAGAGCAAGGAAGTTTAGCAATTAATTCAGATAATATTTTTCCCATTATTAAAAAATGGCTGTATTCGGATCATGACATTTTCATCCGTGAACTTGTCAGCAATGGATGCGATGCCATCACAAAATTAAAAAAACTGGAGATGATCGGTGAGACATCCCTTCCGGACGATTATAAGGAAAAAGTGGAAGTATTTGTCAATGCCGAGGACAAGACGATCCGTTTTGTGGATAACGGACTTGGTATGACGGAAGATGAGGTAAAAGAGTACATTAACCAGATCGCATTTTCCGGAGCAACGGATTTTCTTGAAAAATACAAAGATAAATCGAGTGAAGACCAGATCATCGGACATTTCGGACTTGGTTTCTATTCTGCCTTTATGGTAGCTGACCGCGTGGAGATCAATACTTGTTCGTATCTGGAGGGCGAGCAGGCCATTCACTGGGAGTCGGAGTGCGGAACCGAATTTGAGATGAGCGACAGCGACAAAGATACGGTCGGAACGGAGATCATTCTTCATTTGAATGAAGACAGCTACGAGTTCTCCAATGAGTACCGCGTACGTGAAGTGCTGGATAAATACTGTTCCTTTATGCCGGTTGAAATTTTCCTTACCAACGAAAATGCAGAACCGCAGTACGAGACAATTCCAAGTGACGAAGTAACCGAAGAAGATACGGTTATCGAGGAGATCGTGGAAGAGCCAAAAGAGGAAAAAGAGGGCGAAGACGCGGAGAAGAAAGAACCGGTTAAGAAAACGAAGATTTTGAAACGTCCGGTTTCCATCAGCGATACAACGCCTCTTTGGACGAAACATCCTAATGAATGCACGGAAGAAGAGTATAAAGAATTCTACCGCAAAGTGTTCCGGGATTACAAAGAGCCTCTGTTCTGGATCCATTTGAATATGGATTATCCATTTAACTTAAAGGGTATTTTGTACTTCCCGAAAGTAAATCTGGAATACGAAAACGCAGAGGGTGTTATCAAACTGTACAATAATCAGGTGTTTATCGCCGACAATATCAAAGAAGTAATTCCGGAATTTTTGATGCTTCTGAAAGGTGTTATCGATTGTCCGGATCTGCCATTGAACGTATCACGTAGTGCGCTGCAGAACGATGGATTTGTGGCTAAGATCGCAGATTACATTACGAAGAAAGTGGCTGACAAACTGGCAGAACTATTCAAGAACAACCGTGAGGACTTCGAGAAGAAGTGGGATGACATCAAGTTGTTTATCCAATATGGTATGCTCTCAGATGAGAAGTTCTACGACCGTGCAGTGGGCTTCGCGTTGATGAAGAACATCGAGGGCAAGTACTTCACCCTTGACGAGTACAAGGCAAAGGTCAAAGACAATCAGACGGACAAGAACGGAGACCTCATTCTGCTGTATGCACAAGACGCCGATGCTTCGTACGCCTATATCGAGCGCGCCAAGGAGAAAGGCTATGATGTGCTGCTGATGGACGGTGAGTTGGATGTACACGCCATGAGCCAAGCCGAACAGAAGAGTTACGGCAACGGCACAGACGACGATAAGAAAGACGTCATCCGCTTCGTGCGCGTGGACTCCGATGTGATTGAGAACCTCATCAGCAAGGCAGACAAAGCCGCTGTCAACCTGTCCGCAGCCGATGAAGATGCGCTGCGCTACACTTTCGAAACTCAGTTGCCAAAAACCGATAAAACCAACTATGTAGTCAGTCTTGAGGCTGTCTCGGCTGACGCCCTACCTGTTTTCCTGACCCAGAACGAGTTCATGCGCCGTATGAAAGAGATGTCCGCCCATCAGCAAGGCATGTCGTTCTACGGGCAGATGCCTGACCAGTACAACTTGGTCATCAACACTGCCAACCCGAAGGTTACCACTCTGTTGCAGGACATCAACACCGCTTGCAGTGAGAAGACCACTCCGCTGCTGGAGCAGATTGCTACTAAGCAGAAAGAGGAGGACGACCTCCGCGCTGCACAGAAAGACAAGAAGGAGGCAGACCTCACGCAGGAGGAGAAGGATGCCGTTACCAATGTTACCAAAGAGTTGGCTGCACTGCGTCAGCAACTCAAGGAGCAGTACGGCGAGTATGCCAAGGCTTCGGACAAGGTGCACCAACTGATTGACATCGCCATGTTGGCAAGCGGTCAGTTGAAAGGCGAAGCACTCGCCAAGTTCGTGAACCGTAGTGTGGAGATGCTGTGATTAGGGATTAGAGATTAGAGAATAGAGAGTAGGGATTAGGAATTGCATGATTCGTTGAAGACAAAAAGAGAGGCTGCCTTATGCGGGTGACCTCTCTTTGTTTTATATCCTTTCCGATACCTGATTTTGTTTTACATTCCGATGTGTATCACAAGTCTATATGGTGTGCCATAATAGGTTCTTTGAGGAACAGCGAAGCCGAATCTACGAATTTCTCTGCGGACTCGGTTGTCAGATAGGTCACTCTTCCTGCCATATTCCCATCCGGACAGGAAATACTATGCGGTGCAGGCGTCTCCCATGGTAGCAGTACGGGGCGGCGGATTCGTTGCGCGATGTCGGCATGACGGTGCAGATAGTCCTGCAAACTACGCGCTACAATCTCTCCCTGAGCCATCACATCAATGCCCATGCCCGATACAAATGCCTTT
>DJNB01000248.1:0-492 GCA_002435545.1 Lachnoclostridium sp. UBA6475 | reverse complement strand
GCAGCAACAGCGGGTAGTGCGTACAGCCCAAGATGATAGTATCAATCTTCGGGTCTTGTGCCAGCAACTGCGTGATGTATTTTTCCACAAAATAATCTGCCCCTATATTCGTATGTTCCCCTGCCTCAATCAGCGGCACCCACATGGGGCATGCCTGTTGCGTGACAATGATGTCGGGGTTCTGATGGTGCAACTCTATGACATAACTCTCCGATGACACTGTCCCCGGCGTTGCCAAGATGCCGATATGCCCTGTTTTGGTGCGTAGTGGTGCTATCTCAGCCGTTGGTCGTATTACGCCCAATACGCGCAATCGTTCGGGGTCAATGTCGCGTTGCTGTATGGAGCGCAAGGCCTTTGCACTGGCGGTATTACACGCCAAGATAATCAGGCTGCAGCCCAGTGATTCCAAATAGCGGACCGCTTGCAGTGTATATTCATATATCACTTCAAACGAGCGTGTGCCATAGGGGGCACGTGCATTGTCGCCCA
>DJNB01000120.1:9974-10513 GCA_002435545.1 Lachnoclostridium sp. UBA6475 | reverse complement strand
AGTTTAATTCCCTCGCAATGCTTTTTATACTTACCGCTGAATATCCCTCACGGATAAGAACGTCTAACGCCGCTGTGAGAATTTTTTCTTTTGTAATCTGAACGCTGCGTGGCATAGCGCACCTCCATAATAAAATAAATAGGTTTATATAACACAGTTTATATTATATTCACTTATATCCTGTATGTCAAGCAGCATAATTCAAATTTCATATTTTCACACATACTTCTCTGTTAAAATTGTTTTAACTCACTTATAGGGCTATACTGTTTTTAGTAAAAATACTAGAATAGCAAGCACTGCCTGTGTCATGACACAGACGAAATTTTCCACCCCCTCCTATCGTCTTGGATGAACAAATTTCCATAGGGAAGCATCCCTTAGCTGACTTAAAAGTCAGCTTACCCTCATTTGATTTTCTCTCTGTTTCCTGCCGGAAGTTCTTGACCTTTCCCTGTGCTTTTGCTACAATTCGACTTGGATAGTTCTATCCAAAAATCGAATAAACATTGAAACAAACTGTTGTAAAAATCGAACAT
>DJNB01000120.1:0-9934 GCA_002435545.1 Lachnoclostridium sp. UBA6475 | reverse complement strand
AACATTTTACAGCAGTTTTTTTTGTACCCAAAATCAGAAAGGAGTTTTGGTTTTTGCTTCGCTTTGCATACTACACTGCCAACAATCACAGGGACAAGTATAAGACATTCTTGAATGATAAATTTAAAGAACTTGGAATTGGAAAGTATCAAAAAAATATGCAGAATATTTTCCGGATTCTTTTGGAATATGGAAAACCGAAATTGGCAATTCGATATGCTAAGAGAATTATTGAGGATGGGAACGGTAAAACGCCCGCGGAAATAGCACCGGGAACTAAGGTATATGAGCTGGTAGAGGAACTGGCAAAGTATTTGCCAGAGGAAGTACAGAAAAATTTTATTTAGACATAACCATATAAAGACCAGTGGGGGTATTAGAAGATTAGAAACAATTCTCATCATTGCAGAAATGTAGTCATTTACAGCGAGTCATCATCCACAAATTCCATGATATCCTCCACGCTGCAATGTAATATTTTACAAAAAGTGTCAATCGTATGAGTGCTTACACTTTCATTTCGCTTTAAACGAGTAATTTGACCGGGGCTTACATGATAATGCTTAATAAGAGCATATTGTGTAATGCCCTTTTCTTTCATAGTTTTCCAAAGTTTGTTATATAAAATCATTTTGTTCACCACTTTCTATCTTGAATATTAACCGAAAATGGTATATAATAATATTAACCAATATCGGTTAATAAAAGCATTGAATTAAAAAACAAGGAGGAAATGGAAAATGAATAAGAAAACGATTGCGCTTGCAATTACTGCAGCAATGCTTGTTTCCCTGCTTCCGAGTGAACCGGGAGCGGCAGCAAAAAAACAAAAACCAACAATACCGAAACAGATTACGGTGAATGCTGGAAAGAGCAGGACAATAAAAATAACGAGCAAAAAGCGGATTAAGAAAACAAAATGGAGTTTAGGAAAGAGAGATAAGAAGATTATATCCATTCGTGGAAAGAAAACGTCTGTTGTTGTAAAAGGAAAAAAGTCCGGAAAAGCGGTTTTGACAGCCAAGGTAACAATTGGGAAAAAGTCCTATAAGCTGAAAACAAGTATCATAGTAAAAGACAGCAAAGGGAAGAAAACAGAAAAGTATTCCACGCAACAGCCCCAGCAAACCCAGCCGGCAGTAAATCAGGGAGTGACGCAGCCGACATTAGGCTCGCAGAATGTTTTGCCGTCAACGAAGAAACCAAGTTCGTCTCCGACACGTAAACCGGCGAAAACTCCGGTGCCAACATGGACTACAACTGTAGTGAATGGATTCTATTTGCCAAGGATCGATGAAAACGAGGTGGTAAGCTGGGACTGCCTTTATTTTGGAAATTATTGGCAAGAAGACACGAACAACGATGGAAAAGTGGATGAAAAGGATGAAAAACAGCCAATTAAATGGCGCGTTCTTTCCATAGAAAATAACACGGCATTTTTATTGGCAGACAGGAGTCTTGCATCGAGGCCCAATATAGATGAGGAAAAGGGAGAGACGTCGTGGGAAAATTCAGAAGTCAGAAAATGGCTGAATAATGATTTTTATAATGATGCGTTTAGTGAGAAAGAAAAGCAGGGAGTGGTCTTAAAAACACTGGATAACACCGAGGATACGGAAGGATACCAAAGTGGAAACAGTACCCAGGATAAGGTGGCTCTTTTGTCCCTTCGGGAACTGGCAGTAGAGAGATACGGACTGTTAAGAGGAAGATATTCCCGATATACGAGTGATGGAAATGCAGATTGGGCAGTGCGGACAATAGCGGTTTCAGAGTCAATTGGAAATGGATTTATAGATGTGCCAACATCTGCAAAAATATATGGAAGTTGGAGAATGAGAGGAACCATTGGTATCCGCCCAATTATGTATCTTAATCTGTCGTCCAAACAGTGGAAGAAAGCAGAAAGTGTAAGCTCGGTTCCTTATGAATTAGAGGATGAAGAACAGACATTGCCGCAGATTCCGGAAGTTTCGGATGAGGTGACGGAGTTTGATGAGAAAAATATTGTGCACCAGGGAGTAGATGGAAGTATTACGTGGAAGATAGATAAAAATGGCTGCCTATTGCTTGAGGGAAATGGTGACTGGGAAGGTCTGGGAGATTCCTTTGTTATTGTAGGTGACGAAGATCAAAAATATCCAAAATGGCTGGATTATAGTGATGATATTATCAGTGCAAAAGTAAAGATAAGCGGAATTACAAATTGTCATCGCATGTTTGGAGATTGTACCGAAATGAAAACAATTGATCTCAGTGAATTTGATACCTCTAAGGTGACAGATATGGAAGATATGTTTCGAAATTGTTTTGCACTTCATAACATAGATCTTTCGGCATTGGATACCTCCAATGTACAAAGCATGTATAATATGTTTTATCGTTGTAAAAGTCTTAGAAAATTGATTTTCGGTGATTTTAATACAAAAAACGTAACAAATATGAGATGTATGTTTTATGAATGTGAGAGTATACAGGAACTGGATCTGTCTGCATTTAATACAAAAAAAGTCCGGGATATGGACTGGATGTTTTACTCATGTAAAAAATTAGAAAAACTAAATCTGAGTTCTTTTGACTTAACAGCAATAGAGTTTGACGACCATGACAGCACATTGTTTAAACTAGCTGATTTGGAAAATCTTGTTGAATTAAAAACACCAACACATCTGTCTGAGGATTTGTTTATAGATAGTGAAAACTGGGGGCGTATTAATACAAAAGAATTACCAAAATGGACAACCAATACAACACCGTGGAAAGATGATAAGGGAAGTATCTACACTGAATTGCCGGTAGATGCGGCTTCAAAAAGCAGTATAACCTTGACAAGACAAGTTCGAAAATCACAACGGCTTTCCGGCGTTTCCGGTGATCTACAATGGAATGTGGATTCACAGGGAAAGCTTATGATAACCGGAAGCGGAGAATGGAAAGAGGATGGGGAGGATTATCCGGACTGGCATGAAGCAAGAGATTATATTACATCCTGTGAAGTCGATGTGACAGATATTAAAGATGCTTCGGACTTTTTTGCAGACCTGCCGTATTTGCAGCATATTACATTTACCCGGTTTGACACGTCTAAAACGACAAATATGTCTGGAATGTTTTATTGCTGCCATAACCTACAGAGCCTTGATCTGAGCAAATGGGATCTCTCAAAAGTTGAATCTGGCGGTGAATATTTCCTGTCGGGAACGGTTTCCCTAAACCGGATTAAGACGCCGGTAAATTTGTCGAAAGAAGTAAGTCTACCGGACGGAATCTGGAAAGACGAAGATGGAAACCGGTATACGGTTTTGCCACAAAATCGAACCACTAGCATTTTGCTGAAAAAAGAATAGAAAAAAACATAAACCCTACACCCCCTGCATACAATGAAACAACGAGTATACAGGGGGTAGTTTTTTGAAAACATATATCGAAGAGCGGGCTGTCGAGATTGCCAATTACATCGTGGAAAATGGGGCGACGGTGCGACAGACAGCAAAGAAATTCGGGGTTTCTAAGAGCACGGTACATAAGGATGTAACGG
The DNA here is from genome assembly GCA_002435545.1 of Lachnoclostridium sp. UBA6475. Classification (GTDB taxonomy): domain Bacteria; phylum Bacillota; class Clostridia; order Lachnospirales; family Lachnospiraceae; genus Eubacterium_F. The sequence continues at coordinate 6,396 of DJNB01000120.1, read as the reverse complement.
AGCGGATGGAAGAGATCAATCCACGGCTGGCGGCAAAAGCCCGGAAGATTTTAGACATCAACAAGTCAGAACGGCATATCCGGGGTGGAATGGCGACAAAAGAAAAGTATCATCATTTACATGAGACAGTGTGAGAATTCATTTATCCAAGGGCGGTCATTTTTTATAAAATGTTCGCCCTTTTTAAAATTGTCAGTTGCATTCCAAAAGCAAAATTGATATCATAACTTTAAGGATATATATTTTGGAAGGAGGAAGGGATATGACACAGGCAATGAAACATTTAATGGATCAGTATATTATTGAAGTTCAGAAAATATATGGAACACATTTAAAAAGAGTGATTTTATACGGGTCTTATGCCAGAGGAGATGCGCGGGCAGATTCGGATGTGGATATTATGATTCTGCTGGATATACCGGATATTGCGTTAAAGCAGTATAGCAAGCGACTTTCCTATATGACGTATGATTTTAATATGGACAATGATCTGGACATTAAAACAATTGCCAAAAATGAAGCACATTTTAATAAGTGGGTTGTAAATTATCCCTTTTATGCTAATGTAAGCAGGGAAGGGGTAGTGCTGTATGGAGAATCATGAGAATATAGGGACGGTAAAGGATTCGGCATGCTAGTGATTACGATGATTTTTATATTGCCAGCCGAGAAGAGACAGAGCGGCAGATTTTTGTCGCGGACGAGTTTATACGGTTAGTTGAAGAATATTGCAATGAGCAAATCGCGGATATTTGAGCAAAATATCCGTTTATCCAAGGGCGGTCATTTTTTATAAAATGTTCGCCCTTTTTTCACATCTCAAAATCTTGTTTTTTGTAAAAAAAAGTGGTATGATGTAAGTTACTAGATAAAAAATCTCAATAAAACGCAGTGCTTTCTATAAAAAAGCACGCCAAAGGAGGGAATTACCTTGGGAAATTCAACCTTTAGAGGAGGAGCGCATCCGTACGAGGGAAAAGAACTCAGCATGGATGAGCCGATTCGTGTGATGGAACCGAAAACCGAGATGGTTTTTCCGATGTCCCAGCATATCGGTGCTCCGGCAACTCCTACGGTAGCAGTAGGTGATACAGTCAAGATGGGACAGATCATCGGCGAAGCGAGTGGATTTATCTCTGCCAACATCGTTAGTTCTGTTTCGGGAACTGTGAAAAAGATCGAACCGCGATTGACGGGGTCCGGTGCCAAGGCAACTTGTGTTGTGATTGAAAACGATGGAGAGGATACTCCGGTAGAAGGATTAGGAGAAGACAGGGATTACACGACACTGTCCAAAGAGGAAATCCGTCAGATCATCAAGGATGCCGGTATTGTCGGAATGGGCGGAGCCGGTTTCCCGACAAATGTGAAAGTAACACCAAAGAATGAAGAGGAAATTGAGTACGTAATTATCAATGGAGCAGAATGTGAGCCATATCTGACTTCGGATTACCGCTTAATGCTTGAGCGTCCGGAAGATCTCGTTATGGGCTTGAAAGTGCTGCTTCAGTTGTTTGACAATGCAGAAGGTATTATCGCGGTCGAGGATAATAAGCCGGAAGCAATCGCCAAATTGCAGTATCTGACACAGGAAGAGCCGAAGATCACGGTGAAACCGTTGAAAACGAAATATCCGCAGGGAGCAGAGCGTCAGGTCATTTATGTGACGACAGGGCGCAAGATTTATTCGAAAATGCTGCCGGCAGATGCGGGATGTGTTGTGGACAATGTGCAGACCGTACTGGCAGTATACGATGCAGTGTGCAAATGTACACCGTCGATGACCCGTGTTATGACACTGACCGGGGATGCGATGGCACAGCCGCAGAACTACAAAGTTCGTTTCGGTATGAGTCATGCGGAACTTTTGGAAGAAGCAGGCGGACTTGTGGAAGAGGGCGCAGAGAAGATCATTTCCGGCGGTCCGATGATGGGTATGGCGATGTTTGATCTCAATGTACCGATCACCAAGACCAGTTCTTCCATCCTTGCGATGACGAAGGACGAAGTCGCAGCCAATGAACCGACAAATTGTATCCGTTGTGGACGCTGTGCAAGCGTTTGTCCGAGCCATCTGGTTCCACAGAAGATGGCAGAGGCAGCAGATCGCCAGGATCTGGATCTGTTCCAGAAGTTAAATGGTATGGAATGCTACGAATGTGGTACCTGTACCTATGTATGTCCGGCGAAGAGACGTTTGACACAATCCTTTAAGCAGGCACGACGTGCCGTGATGGATCAGAGCCGCAAAAAATAATTTGCGCAGATAAATGGAGGTTATTTGAGATGGAGAAATTATTAAATGTATCATCATCTCCTCATGTACGAGACAAGTCATCTACCAAATCCATCATGAGAGATGTATGTATTGCACTGATTCCTGCGACATTGGTAGGAATTGGAAACTTTGGTGTACGTGCCCTGCTTGTCATTTTGACAACATGCGTCAGCACCGTGCTGGCAGAGTATGTATGGCAGAGATTAATGAAACAAAAAGTAACAACCTACGATTTTAGTGCACTTCTGACAGGTCTTTTGCTGGCACTCAACCTGCCTGCAACATTGCCGCTTTGGATGTGCGTGATCGGCGGTGTATTTGCGATTATCATCGTAAAACAGTTGTTTGGTGGACTGGGTCAGAATTTCATGAACCCGGCACTCGGCGCAAGATGCTTTTTGATGCTGTCATTCAGCAGTGCCATGACAAACAGTTTTGCGATTCCAAAAGGAAATAAGATCTGGGGCGGTTATCAGGCAACATTGGATGCGGTTTCCAGTGCGACCCCATTGATGCAGGTAAAAGAGGCTACCTGTCAGGCAGACCTTGCAACGACGCTGAAAGACATGTTCCTCGGTACAACTTGGGGAACAATCGGTGAGACATCTGCACTTGCTCTTTTGATCGGTGGAATTTACCTGATCGCGAAAAAGATTATTGATTGGAAAATTCCGGTAATTTACATAGCAACATTTACCGTATTTACTTTGATCTACAGCTGCGCAACAGGCGCATACGTTCCGGTATTTATGGAATGGTGCGGCGGCGGTTTGATGCTTGGTGCCTTTTTCATGGCGACAGATTATGTAACAAGCCCGATCACATCCAAGGGAAAAGTATTGTATGCGGTCCTTCTTGGTCTTTTGACCGGATTGTTCCGTTTCTTTGGAGAATCCGCAGAGGGTGTTTCCTTTGCGATCATCATTGGAAACCTGTTCGTGCCATTGATTGAACGAGTTACCATTCCAAAGGCATTTGGAAAGGAGGGCAAAGTCAATGAGTAGTGAGAAAAAAGAACGCTCTTTTGTGGTTGATGCGATCATTCTCTGCGTCATCACATTGGTTCTGGGAGGTATCCTGGCTGGTGTTTATACCATGACAAAAGGAACCATTGCCCAGAGACAGGCAGATACAGACAGTGAGGCCTGCAAGAAAGTCATTGCTTCCGTAGAAGGTGCGACCGTTGCGGATGCCGCTGACGATGCCGCAGCACAGGCAAATGATTTCCTTACCAAACACATTTTGAATTCCTCAAAAGAAGTAGAAGAGGAACAATCCGAATCGTATTCCAAATATGTCAATGTGACAACGGTGAAGAAACTTCAGGTAAATGGTTCTGACGCCGGATATGTGTACATTGCAGATGCGAAAAAAGGTTACGGCGGAAGCATTTCCTTTGTACTTGGTGTGTACAACGGTACGGTGACAGGCATCGAGATCACGAGCCAGTCAGAGACAGCCGGACTTGGTGCAAACTGTGAAAGCGATAGTTTTAAAAATAAATTTGCATTGGACAAAGGCCTTCAGTATCCGTCAAGTGACGAAATTCCGATGTTCTACAAAGCCGGAACAACGCCAAAGGACGAAAAAGGCCAGATTGAGGCAATGTCCGGAGCAACCGTTACTTCCCGTGCGATTGCCAATGCAGTTAAAGGAATCCTTTACTATGATAAAGAGTTAAGGGGGGCTGAATGATGAATAAATATACAGAACGTCTTCATAACGGTATTATCAAAGAAAATCCGACATTTGTCATGATGCTCGGTATGTGTCCGACGCTGGCGGTTACGTCAAGTGCCATCAATGCGATCGGCATGGGACTTTCTACAGCAGTAGTATTGACTTTGTCCAATATGATGATTTCGGCACTGCGGAATATTATACCGGATCGTGTACGTATTCCGGGATTTATCGTCGTTGTTGCGTCATTCGTAACCATTGTGCAATTGCTTCTGAAAGCGTATCTGCCGGCTCTTGACAGCGCGCTGGGTGTATATATCCCGTTGATCGTTGTAAACTGTATCATTCTTGGACGTGCCGAAGCGTATGCTTCCAAGAATCCGGTTATTCTATCCGCGATGGATGGTATCGGTATGGGGCTTGGATTTACGGTCGGTCTTACGTTGATCGGTATTTTCCGTGAAATTCTCGGAAGCGGATCCATCTTTGGATTCCATTTGATTCCGGAGCAGTTCCACATTGCTATGTTTGTCATGGCACCGGGTGCATTTTTCGTACTTGCCGGTCTGACTGCGATCCAGAACAAATTGAAAATGCCTTGCGCAACCAATACACCGGAAGCAGAAGAAGCAGGATGTACCGGAAATTGTGCAGCATGTGCGAGTCATATTGAAACCTGTGGTCATACACCGGAAGAGAGAAAGGGGGAGGATGACAAATGACAATCTTTACAATTCTCTTTACGGCTGCTCTTGTAAATAACTTCGTACTGAGCCAGTTTATGGGTATCTGTCCATTCCTTGGTGTAAGTAAAAAAGTGGAAACAGCAGCAGGTATGGGAGGTGCGGTTGTATTCGTTATCACGATCGCCTCTCTTTGTACCAGTATTTTATATAATTATTTGCTTGTTCCGGCACAGCTGGAATATTTGAACACGATCGTATTTATCCTTGTGATCGCTGCCCTCGTGCAGTTCGTAGAGATGGTTCTCAAAAAAATGATGCCGGCTCTTTACAAATCACTGGGTGTATATCTGCCATTGATCACGACAAACTGTGCTGTACTTGGTGTGGCACTCCTTAGTGTGCAGAATGAATACGGCGTGCTTGAGAGCGTTGTAAATGGTATCGGCGCTTCTCTTGGATTCCTCCTTGCAATCGTTCTGATGGCAGGAATCCGTGAAAAATTGGAAAACAGCAACATTCCGGAAGCTTTCAAAGGCACACCGATCGTACTGATCACAGCCGGTCTTATGGCGATTGCATTTTGTGGCTTTGGCGGCGTGGGATTCTAAAGAAAGGGGCGAATTCATATGAATACGATACTTATTTCGATGGTGCTCCTTGGAGTTCTTGGAATCGCTATCGGTCTTTTGCTTGGTGTAGCAGGCAAGTTTTTTGCAGTTGAAGTGGATGAACGTGTAGAGCAGGTCAGAGAGTGTCTGCCGGGCAATAACTGCGGTGGTTGTGGTTATGCCGGATGTGACGCACTGGCAGAAGCCATCGTGGCCGGAAAAGCAGAGGTAAGTGGATGTCCGGTCGGTGGAGCACCTGTTGCAGAGAAAATCGGCGCAATCCTCGGTGTAGAAGCTGGAGAAGCCGTAAAAATGGTTGCCAAAGTACGTTGTGCCGGAACCTGCGAGCAGGCAGGTGTCAAATACAACTACGTAGGAGCGCAGGACTGCCGTCAGGCGGTAATGGTTCCCGGACGCGGAGACAAAGCTTGTTCTTACGGATGCCTTGGACTTGGTTCCTGTGTGGCAGCCTGTCAGTTTGGTGCCCTGTCGATCAAAGACGGCATCGCGACGGTTGACCCGGAAAAATGTGTCGCTTGCGGCAAATGTGTGGAGACTTGTCCAAACGGCGTAATCTCACTCCAGCCATATGACACCAAATATCAAGTAAATTGTAATTCAAAAGATAAAGGTAAAGACGTTATGAGTGTCTGCAAAGCCGGATGTATCGGCTGCGGTCTCTGCGTAAGACAGTGCGAATTTGGCGCTGTTACATTGGAAAACAACCTTGCAACGATTGATCCACTGAAATGCAAGGGCTGTGGAAAATGTGCAGAGAAATGTCCGAAGAAAGTTATTGCGTAGTATCTTATCTTTGGCACCTTCCCCTTGCAGAACGAATTTCTACGGAGGAGAAGGCGGGACTTTCTTTCGAAGAAGGAAAAAAGATACTTCGTGCAGAAAACTTGAAAAGATATAAAGCAGAAAAAGCTTCGATTGCGGTGCAATCGGGGCTTTTTCTGCTTTATCCCTTTTCTTCGGACAGTTCTGCACTCCGCATCTCCTTCTTCTCAGGAAATCCCGCGCCTTCTCTGCTCCGCAGAAATAGTTCCGCAGGGAAAGATGCCAAAGATGAGTAGCGGGGGGCACCCCGGAAAGTGGCGGAAGGGGGAGGTTTGCGGGGTGAGTTGCTGATGCAAGGTTG
>DJNB01000180.1:8195-9453 GCA_002435545.1 Lachnoclostridium sp. UBA6475 | reverse complement strand
CAGCTGTGGTGACTGTGGCAGTGCATAAAAGCTGCCCGGATGGATACGGCTCGGTACCAGATAATCTCTTGCGCCTTCCGGTGTACTCTTTGTAAGCATCGGTGTCTCAATCTCCAAAAATCCCTCTTCTGCCAGAAATTGTCTGGTAAGGGTTGCCACTTTGCTTCGCATGATCAGATTTCTCTGAAGATCCGGACGGCGCAGGTCGAGGAAGCGGTAACGAAGACGAAGTTCGTCTTTGGTCTTACTGTTTTCTTCGATCGGGAATGGCGGTGTCTCGGACTCTGACAAGATGCGGATGTCCTTTGCACGTACTTCGATCGCACCGGTTTTCAGGTTTTCGTTCACGGCGCCGGAACGGTTCTCTACGACACCGGTTACTGCAACAACAAATTCCGCGCGAAGTTTCGTCGCTTTTTCAAATCCTTCGGCTCCGGTATCACTTTCTTCAAAGATCAACTGTATGATTCCAGAGCGGTCACGCAAATCCACAAAAATGATGCCGCCCTTATTTCTGCTTTTCTGTACCCAGCCCATCACCGTGACGGTCTGTCCTACATTTTCTGTCGTAAGCTCTGCACACCGGCATGTGCGGCGCAGGCCTTTCATTGATTCTGCCATTTTTTTACATTCCTTTCTAATGTACAAATCTAATCTGCAAAAAATTCCCGGATCTCTTCGTATCCGTCTTTTGCTAATAATTCCTTCTGGAATTTCTTATTTTTCTTCATTACATTGATACTGACTTTGTACCCGTTTTTGCGCTCTTCATTTGCCTGGGAAATGACTTTCTTCATCAATTCCGGCGTCGCCTTTTTATCGATCAGGTATGCCTTTTTCTTTGAGCTTGACGGTACTTTGAAATCACGCTCAAGAAGAAGCATGACAATACGTTCAAATCCGATGGAAAATCCACAGGCACACGTATCGTTTCCGGTAAATTTACCGATCATTTCGTCGTAGCGTCCACCGCCTCCGACAGAGCCTCCAAATTCATCCATCGAGATCTCAAAGATCGGACCTGTATAATAACTCATTCCACGTACAAGCGTTGGATCAAAGGCAATCTTAAAGTCTGCGGATTTTGTCTCTTCCACGGTAGCAATGATCGTCTCCAGATCTTCTGCCGTGCCTGCTTCCAGACAGTCGCCCAGTTTTTCTTTCAGATATTTGACACCGGCGATATCATTGGTCACGGTTTCAAACAATTCTTTGCACATATCGACGGATTTCTGCTCATAACCGGCTTCCAATAGTT